>CAYVDH010000334.1:0-1502 GCA_964450355.1 uncultured Flavobacteriaceae bacterium | reverse complement strand
CATTTGGGAGTGTAATGCCAGGTAGAAGTATTGGAGCATATAGGTATGGGTTTAACAACCAAGAAAAAGATTCTGAACTTGGCGATTACTATGCTTTTGAATACAGAATACATGATGCTAGATTGGGTAGGTTTTTTAGTATTGATCCATTGTTTAGAAAATATCCTTTTTTGAGTTTATATCAATTTGCCGCAAATCAGCCAATTCATGCAGTAGAACTTGAAGGCTTAGAAAGCAGCAATCCATTAGGTTATACACAACAAAGTTTAACATTAAATTATGGTGTTTCTATGTCTTTAGGGAATTTTGGATCTAATATATCAGTAGGCTTTAGTTTGTCGAAAAATACTGGATATTTTCATACTAGTTTTGGTTCTTCTTTTACGCTATATAACAATTTGTATGGTACAGGAAAATTAGGTGGTGAATTAATTGTTGCTGGAAAATTCGGTTTTGAAAGTGCAAAATATTCAATAACAACAGGAACTAATGTCTTTAAAGGATCAGGTGAATTAAAGGAATTTAATCAAAGAACGGGAAATTTAACTGTTGTTTTAGATAAATTTAGTATGTCATATGAAAATGATGGATACTTCTTTGCATTTAGACCTGAAAATAAAAAACCAAGAAATTGGTTGGCAGATGGTATGGACAGATATAGGACAGCAGCAGTTGAATTAAGATGGGATGATAAATATTCCTTAGGATTTAATTTATTTACCGGTTCGAGAACTAACTATGATGGTGATGATGAAAAAGTTGGTAAAATGGTAATTGGGGAAAAATATGGTGAAAGAAACCCAAATGGTTATGTTAATGAAGATGGAACAAAATATCGATTTGGGTCACTTTATTTGAGTTATATGGAAAACGTTGTTGGTATAAACTCTGACAGATGGGTAAGGCACCCTATTCAAGATCACTTTGCCCATAATTTTGCAGGGAAACCTCAGCCAGGTTTTATGTCTATAAGAAATAAAATAGATCCATATATTAATATAAGTCCATCAAATTTATTTATACCTAAAATTGCAAACGATAATCCAATAAAAAAATTTACTTTATGGGCTCAATAAATAAAATATTATTTTTTTTATTCATAATAGTTTCCTGTAAATCAACTCCATATTTAGTTTTAAAAAATGGAAAAACTGTTATACCTGTTTATAACTATGTTTTTATAAATCGAAATAAATTTAATATGAACATTTTTAAACAAATTGATACAAATTGTTTTTATAGACAGTTAGACAAATCTGACGGTTGGGAATCTTGGTTAAAGTTTTATTCAAATGGCTGTGTAAATAAATTTCATTTTGAAAAAAACACATTGATTACACCTAGTTTATTTAATCCAGAGGTAAGAGGTTTAAGAGGGGTGTTTTATATGGATTATGATAGCATTGTCAATATGGATATTTTTTGTGCTATAACTCCTAATAGACATTTAGGAATTAGAAATACTCAAGTTAGGGTGGTTTCAGATAGTGTTATTTCTGATA
>CAYVDH010000333.1:0-1541 GCA_964450355.1 uncultured Flavobacteriaceae bacterium | reverse complement strand
AAAAATATGTTTTGGGACAAATGCCAATTGCAGATGCATTTATTGCATGGAGCAGAACTGCAGAGCTAAACAATAAATCAAATTTCATAATGACATCAAATTTTTGGGCATATAAATTCCATTACATTTCATTTATCGTGATACTGCTACTTTGGGTATTATTTTACCATAGGACAATTCTAAGAAAAATGCAACAAACTGCGCGTTTTCGCTAAGCGGATAATTTGCTTCATTCGAATATTTGATTTAGTTTTAAATTGTAACTAATTATGAAAATCAAACTTCTAAATCCCGCACTGCGTAAATCCACCTCCCGTTATGTGTCATATAAAACAAAATAATTCTATCAACCTTATGATCTCTATTAAAATTTTGACAATAATTTTCCTTTGTAGCAATCTGTTTTCTTGCAATGGACAAGTGAAAGAAAAATATGATGCTAATATAAAAGAAAATGAAGTAAACACCCAACCACTCATTTTGAATCAAAACACGACATTTCCTCAAATTCACACCAACTTAAATGGAATGGTAAGAGAGTTTGTAAGGACAATGTATCAAGACAATAAAGGGAATTATTGGTTTGGAACAAATGGTGATGGAATTATCCGCTATGATGGACAAATACTTGAAAAAATCACTATTGCAGGAATCAACCAACGTTTTAGGGTTTTAGAGATTGTAGAAGACAAAGCAGGTAGTTTATGGTTTGGAACATCCGAGGGACTCATAAAATATGATGGCAAAGAGTTTACAACATTTTCAAAGAAAGAAAGATTGCAGAATGAAGAAATTTGGGGTTTAACAATTGACAAAAGCGGACTGATTTGGGTTGGTTCGACAAGGGGTGTTAATCAATTTGATGGAGAGAAGTTTATTCCTTTTTCGTTGCCAGATTCAAAAGCCGAAAATGCAAAACCTATGCTATCTGATAAATTGGTTTTTAAAATTATAGAAGACAGAAATGCAACTATGTGGTTTGCTACTGATGGAAATGGAATATTCAAATATAATAACGGGAAATTTACTCATTTAACAACCCAAAACGGACTTGTCGATAATAATACAGCTGATATTTTAGAAGACAGTCAAGGAAATATTTGGATTGGAACTTTTTATGGTGGTGTGAGTAAGTTTGATGGTAAAACGTACACGAACTTCACTAAGGATGGAATTATTGCAGGTGAAGAAACTTACAATTTTTATGAAGACAGCCAAGGGAATATTTGGCTTACGGCTGAAGGTTATGGTGTTTACCGATATGATGGCAATAATTTCAAACAATTCACAACCGAAGATGGCTTAACATCTAATGTCACGCAAAGTATTCTCGAGGACAAAAAGGGACAAGTTTGGTTTGGAAGTTGGCAAGGACTATGCATTTTTGATGGTGAAAAATTTATGGACGCTAAACTCAAAGAGCCTTGGACGCATTAATAATAACTTTTGCCAACAGCGCATTTGCAAAAGCGGGGGTTGCGTTCTCCGCAGAAACATTTCTGCAAAGATCAACGGCAGTAATTCTATTGAACTTTTGTGCT
>CAYVDH010000332.1:0-1555 GCA_964450355.1 uncultured Flavobacteriaceae bacterium | reverse complement strand
TGTTGCACAACCACCCAAAATAAACTCAAATGGGACACATCTCAATAGTATATGGAAACATCATAGGAGCAACTTGGAAGACTGATGATTTTCACAAATTACATAGGCTTAATAAAAGCATCATTTTAAATTTAGCAGAAAGTGACGAAAATTTTCCTTGGATAACTAAACACATGTTTTTAGTATCTGACCCTGATAAGCACCAAATGTACAGAGACCAAGTGATTGTATTTGGCGCATCATACAAATCAGTTGAACACGAATGGGATGTATGGTTAGAAAAATTTGAAAGAATACTTAAACTACTTTACTGGACAAGTGCAACCATTCATTTAGAAACTGAGTTGGTAGGAAAGCACTGTTACAATTGGACAATGGACATTGACCAAATGGATAATTTATTTTTAGACAATCCAAAACCAATTTCAAAGTGGACTTTTGAGGGAGGACCAAGAAAATTTTTCAATGAGGAGATGGTTTAACTCAAGTCATTTTTTTTTATAAAAGTGAACAAATTATACAAAAAAATATGAATGACATGTATTATAAAAACACACATTGATTTCCCTATTTTATCTCTCAAATTATTTTTAAAGAAAATACATAAAACCCTAAAAAGCTAGAAGGCAAAAACGACCACTAAAAACTACACTTTTTGTAACTGTCTAAATTACAACTCAATAAATTTCACTCAAAAACATCAAAATAGTGGTTTTCCACTATATGAAATGTGATTTTAAAGTTTTAGGTTTGAAGAAATTAAAACTAATTAAAAGATAAAATACCTTGAAACAGAATTAAATTTTGTTTTATATTTAAACCTATAATATTAAAAATAGGAACACTTAGTATTAAATCTCAAATTAGCTTTAAAGAACTATTAATTATGAAAAAATATTATTTACATGACGGAACTGAACAAAAAGGACCATTTGACATTGAAGAATTAAAATCTAAGAATTTAAATCGAGATACACCAATTTGGTATGAAGGCATAAATGAATGGACCACCATCGGAAATGTTAATGAACTCAAAGAAATCATTACTGCAACACCACCACCATTTATAACACAAAAAGCATCACCTCCACCAGTTCAAAAACCAATACAAGAAACTCGTGTATCATCTGAATTACCACAGCAAAAAAGCTCAATTGGACGCAAACTTTTAATTTGGGGAGGAATTATAGTTTTAGGTTTAATAGGTTATTTAGTTTTTAATCAAATTCAACATCAAGAAAATCAAATTGACAGAGATAATACAAACAATGAAATTGAAGATACTAAAAATAGGATAAGAAACAATATCACATCATATGTAACTGCTGAAAGGAATGAATATACATATAATAAATTAGGGTGATTTACAATTTAAAAATTACAGTAAACAACAATACTGACTTTTTATTAGAGAATGTAAAAGTTAGAGTGATATACATCAAAGCCAATGGTGATGTTTGGGATTCTAGAACAATTGACTTTAACCTTTTAGAAGCGAATACCAAAACTACAATTAAAGTTCCAGATTCACAAAGAGGAACTAGTGTAAAATATG
>CAYVDH010000331.1:0-1610 GCA_964450355.1 uncultured Flavobacteriaceae bacterium | reverse complement strand
ATCGTGCAAAGGGTCTTCAAAAAATTGAGGAACGACTTAAATTGATAGAAGAAAAGTTTCAAACAAAACCAACAACTATAAAGGTTTTGGAACTTCAAAACCGCTGGGCATCATGGACACCCAAAAACGGGCTGAATTTTCACTGGAAATGTATCATGGCTCCTGTTTCGGTGCTTGACTATATCATTACCCATGAAATGGTTCATTTAAAACATCCTAATCATTCACCTGAATTTTGGAATGAACTAGACAAGAAAATGCCCAATTACCGTGAACATGAAGATTGGTTAAAAAGGAACGGAGTAAAAATGTCATTATGAGAACAATCCAACGCACAGGTGTAAGCACATTTGCAAGCCGCACAAGCCCAAGCACAGGGCAAAGATTGCAAAAGAGCTTCCACCTTTCCCACGCAGACAAAATTGAATTAAAAAAAATCTCCTCCCCTTCTGAACATAAAAAATACACTACTGTACAGACCGACACGACAAAGACAATAAAACTCAACAACGACAATGGTTTACTGACACGGTGGACAAGAACGCCAGCTGGTAACATGCGTTTGGCGTCATGCGGGGTGACGGTGGTAAATTCAAGTTCAGTTTTTCAAATCAACTTTAGTGCTGGGTTGACAGTTTTGTGCCCTGAAATCCCGCACGAACGCCAAGCGCAAAAACGTTAGCGGTAATTTTGCCACGAAAAAAGACAAAAGATTTTAAACAACAATATCTATTCAATATGTGTGAGTTAACAAGAAAATATAGACTTTGTACTTGTGAGAACAATGACAAAATGGATAAACTTAATAGTTGGACACTAACACGTTTTATTGGGATGAAAGAATCTAATATTTTAGGTAAAGTTGCTCGATATACTGAAAATTTCGAGAATGGAATATCATCTGATGAACTAATAGATCAAATGAATTCTGAAAATATTTTTGATTTTGATTATACGCCTAATGAAAATGATTGCTTAAATGTTTCAACAAATGAAAACAATGCACATAAGTACTTCAAAATAATTTATAAAAACGGAAAATGGACATCGGGTGGAAATCCTGTTTTCAGAAGTGTTCTAGAAAATATTGCGTCAGGGAAAATAGAAATCATTAAATGACAACACACGTTAAATCACTACTACTATTTATCTCTTTAAATTTCTTTTCATTAAATCTATTGATTGCAAATGAGATAGAAAAAGAGCCATCTATTCCATTACAAAGACAAATTCGAATTTCTATAATAAGTGTAGACACAATAACACTAAAGGAATACAATCTTTACCATTTTAAGTATAAAACCAAACACAAAACAGTTAAAGCATCCTTTTGGGCTGCAAAAAATGACAAAACTTTTAGTAGAGGCATCGCGACAGTAGAGCTTTGCAGAATTTACAGTATGCGCTCTTGTGATGGCAAAGAAAATCTTGAGATAAGAGGCTTAAACAATGGTATTACAATTTATAAAGAAGGGGTTAAAGAAATAACATTTGAATTTTCCGAATTTGCAATATCTCCAACATTACGTTTATGCTCGACAGATAATTAAAAACTACCGCTAACACGAACTGTGCAGAAAACCAAATAAATTAGGCTATTTTTTGCAAAT
>CAYVDH010000330.1:0-1632 GCA_964450355.1 uncultured Flavobacteriaceae bacterium | reverse complement strand
GACAAAGCACTTACGAAATCATAGACGACACTTTGATGCGAATTCCTATTGTTGGTGAACCTGAAATATTTTATAAATAATGGATACAATAATCAGAGCATTTGAAAACTTCAATTTCTTGAAACTAATAAGTTTTAAAGACTTCTCGTTGTGGGATGTAAAACGATTAATGGCAGTGCGTATTACTTCTAATTTTCCAATAGGATCAATGGGCGATTATATAAAGGAAGAAAACACAAAAATAAGACCCGCATTAGAACCCGAGAAAGAACACAAAATTTTAGGAGTAAATAACATTGATGGAATTTTTGATGCTTATTCGCAATTAGGTAAAGAGATTCAACAGCCTTACAAAATAATGAATGAAGGCTTTTTAGCCTACAATCCTTATCGTATTAACGTTGGCTCAATTGGACTAAAAACGAAACACCACAAACACGAATTAATTAGCCCCGCTTATGTCGTTTTCTCTTGTAAAAAAAGCCTTAATCCTGACTTTCTTTACAAGTTATTCAAAACAGACAGGTTTAATCAGGTTATTCGAGATTATACAACAGGTTCAGTTAGACAAAACCTAACAATAGACATTCTAAAAACATTAGAAATTCCCATACCCAGCCTTTTAGAGCAAGAAGAAATATTAGCAGAATATAACGCAAAAATGCGGGAGTCAAAGAAATTGGCTTTTGAATTGGAGATATTTAATCAAACATACGAAAACTTACTTTTTGGCTTTTTAGGTGTTAATAAAATCCCGGTACGGCAAGCTACTAACTCATTACAGTTTATCAATCTTTCAAATACTTCTCGTTGGGGGTATCAGTATTTACTTAATCACGAGCAATGCGAAAGACTACTTGACACGAATAAATATCCACAAAAACTTCTTTCAAGCCTTGTTTTACTAAATCCAACAACAAGTTTCAGCGACTTGGAAAAAGATGATAAGATTTCGTTTTTGCCAATGGAATGTGTCAGCGATTTGTATGGAGCAGTAATTGAATACAGAGACGGAGAAGTAAAAAGTTCAGAAGGGTACACTAAATTTCAAGAAGGAGATTTGCTTTGGAGCAAGATTACGCCTTGTATGCAGAACGGAAAAAGTTGCATAGTTGAGAACTTGGAAAAAGGTTTTGGCTATGGATCTACTGAATTTCATGTTATCAGAGAAAAGGCAGAAAGCGAAATTGATTTGAGATTTTTATATCACTTACTAAGGACAAAGTATGTTTTGACAAATGCAACCTTTCATTTTACGGGTTCAGCAGGACAACAAAGAGTTCCAATTGAATTTCTTGCAAACTTGAATGTTCCATTGCCAAACATTGACGAACAAAAAGAAATTTCAAAAGAGCTTGACAAACTGATTGCCGAAAGAAAATTGAAACAAGTGAAAGTAACCGAACTTAAAGAACAAGCAATTATAGACTTTGAAGCGAAAATATTTAAGAACTGACATTCAATTACCACCTATCCATCACCCCAAAAACAAAACACCCCGCCAAAGCAACTACTTTGGCGGGGTGTTTTGTGATTACCAATTTTAAAGAGAATTATTCAGCCGGGGGTGCCGGTGCTTCGTTATCGTCTTGCGGACGAGGAGGAAGGTCAAAAAATTCGTTCAAATCTTCG
>CAYVDH010000329.1:0-1648 GCA_964450355.1 uncultured Flavobacteriaceae bacterium | reverse complement strand
CATTTGGGAGTGTAATGCCAGGGAGAAGTATTGGTAAATACAGATATACTTTTAATGGAAAGGAAACAGATGATGAATCAAAAACCCAAGACTATGGTTTTAGGATTTATAATTCAAGTTTAGGGAAGTTCTTAAGTGTGGATCCATTAACCAAAGATTATCCTTGGTATACACCATATCAATTTGCGGGAAATAAACCAATATGGGCGATTGATTTAGATGGTTTAGAAGAGGCTTATGCAACAAATTATTATAATTTGGATTGGGAAATGAGACCTCATGTTGCTCTTGGTAAATTTGTAGCAAATATTGGAATGCATATATGGAATGGTGGGGTTTATACCTTAGATATTACATTAAATGATTTTGGACGCAGAGGGCCTTCTGGTGTTATTAATAGAATTAATAATGATTTAGATAATTTTTCATTAAATATAGCAAATGATATGATTCACGCTAAACGGGTTGAAGGTATCAAAACTGGTGTTAGTTATATTTTAAATAGAGCTCAAAAACCAGAAGTATGGGAAGCAGCATTAGCTGCATTAATTTCACGAAGAATGGGTGCTCCTAGTTCTACAAGAAAATTAACAATTACAAGTAGAATGTCTTTAGCAGAAAAAATTGATATTAGAAAAAGGTATGTTCAAAATAAATATTCAAGCGCAATAGAAAGATATGGGGAAAATCATATTGATTATACTAAATCTGTTCGAACAGTTAATAATAATGGTAGCCTTGTAAATGGGAAGAAATTAGTTCAATATAGAGATCCTTCAAATCCAAATGCGAGCACATTTTTTACTTATGAAGGGGTAGATCCTTTAACTCTAGGTATCCCTAAAACCCATACCCAAAAATATTATGTAACACTTCCTGAAAATCAAACATTCGATTTTTTAGAAACTACAGCAAATAAAGTTAAAGCCTTTTCACCACAAAAAGACCCTGGAATAAATGGATGCTATAATGGAGGAGGAACACAACTATATTGCCCTGAAGCCTCAAAAGTTGCAACATTTACACCTGCCCCTTAAAATTATGGATCAAATAAAAATTATTGAAGAGAAAATTAGTGAATTATTAGAGATAAGAGATTCTAAAATTCTTTTTGAAAACAAAGAATTAAAAAGTTGGATATGTGATACAATTGGTCATTTTTATATGTTAGAAAGTTGTATACTATCAGATAGTACTTTAAATATATATTCAACTAATTTTTTTTCATCAGAAGTAGCTATACTTAGGCATTACAGAGATTGGAACTTAGATAATGTTGCAGATATTTATCAAGATATTAGACTAATTTCTTTAAAATATTTAAAAAATTAAAGTGAGTTTATATTTAGCAGTTAAAAGCTATTGATTAGACCTATCTTCAAAAACGATATTCAAAGACGGTTTTTTATGGAAGAAAGAGTTGGCACAAAGTGTTCCAATAATGTTCAATAAAAAATTGTTGATGCTTTGAGTCTGGTTTGTTGTAGCTTACAAATATTTTTTAGTTTGTCAATAATACTATAAAATCAACTGACAATTTAAAAATCGCTTTTATTTACCAATTTGCCTTAAAATTCAAAAAGGAAGTATCAACAATTACTTTTATATATAAATTAAAAACTGCTATAGCTTCTGCATATTTTTCTTT
>CAYVDH010000328.1:0-1657 GCA_964450355.1 uncultured Flavobacteriaceae bacterium | reverse complement strand
ATCTTCAAAAAAGGAAATTTCACGCATTTGCTGGACCCCAGCCGCACAAGTGGGGGTTGTTTTAAAAGTATATTTTTTAAATTTAATCCAATTTTAAACAACCAAATCTTTAAAAAATCACTAATTTTTAAATTTAATCGGGATGTCCCGTTCAAGGATTTTATGAAAAGGATTGCAGAATTTTGATTTAAGATTGTAGATTTAAGAATGTAGAAGTATAAAGGCAGAAGTTAGAAATAAGAAGTTAGAAGGCAGAAGTAAAAACATAGAACCAATAAACATTCAACAATGTAACAATTAACCATTCAACAATACAACAATTAACCAATAACAATTAACAATTTAACAATGCAACAATTCAACAATTAACTAATAACTATTAACTAATAACCAGATAACATACAATTCCTGAATCTTAAAATAAACTTAGATTGAGGTAAATTAATAAAATAGTTTGATTTTATCACAAAAATCACTATTTTTGCAGCCCTTTAAATAAAAAAGTATGAGTTTAGTTAACTATGAATCAGCAATCATTCTAACACCCGTACTGTCTGAAGCGCAAATGCAAGAAGCCGTAAAAAGCTACAGACAGTTGGTTGCTGAGCACGGTGGCAAAATGGTAGCAGAGACCAATTGGGGTCTTACCAAATTAGCCTATCCGATGAAAAAAAAATCTACCGGCTTTTATCACTTCTTCGAATTCGAGGCTAACTCTGAATTCATTTCTATCTTAGAAACTGCCTACCGCAGGGACGAAAGAGTATTGCGTTTTTTGACTTTAAAATTAGACAAACACGCTGTTATTTACAACGAACGTAAACGCAAAGGTGAAATAGCACCTGCACCAAAAATTGAGAAGGAGAATTCATCATTATGAGTACTGCAAAACAAAATCAACAAGACAACTTCAATTTCAATGCTCAGCAAAATGCTGTAATCATCAAAAAGAAATATTGTCGTTTCAAAAAACACAACATTAAATACATTGATTACAAAGATGCTAACTTCTTATTGAAATTCATGAACGAACAAGGTAAAATACTACCTGGAAGAATCACTGGAACATCAGACAAATATCAACGCAAAGTTGCATTGGCTGTTAAAAGAGCTCGTTTTATGGGCATTTTACCATACATTGCTGACGGATTAAAATAATATAGGAGAAAAGAAAATGGCAAACATGAAATTAATTTTAACCCAAGATGTTCGTAATTTAGGACATAAAGACGATGTTGTTGAAGTTCGTCCAGGATATGGTCGCAATTTTTTAATTCCTCAAGGAATGGCTAAATTAGCTACTTCTTCTTCATTAAAAATGCTTGCAGAAGACCAAAAACAAAGAGCTTTCAAACAAGAAAAAATCAAATTAGATGCTGAGAACATGGCTAGCAAATTAGAAGGTGTACAAATTACCCTTAAAGCTAAAACTGGTACCAGCGGTAAAATATTCGGTTCTATCACTACTCTTCAAGTGGCTAACGCTCTTAAAGAAAAAGGATATGACATTGACAGAAGAAAAATTGTATTGAACGAAGACCCTAAAATGTTAGGCAGTTACAAAGCAATCATTTCTCTTCACAAAGAAATTTCTAAATCAGTAGATTTAGAAGTAATAGCTGAATAATACACACATTAAGACAATCCAATATGAAAG
>CAYVDH010000327.1:0-1701 GCA_964450355.1 uncultured Flavobacteriaceae bacterium | reverse complement strand
AAACCCTTCCCAACATTGACATCAACATCAAATGCGGAAACTCTTTAGTAAGCCGTTTTGCCATAGATTCCGACCTGAAACAAGCCCTGAAAAAAAGCAAATGGACAATTGACAGCTATCGGATTGCCGTTGATACATACCGCAATGCCAAAAACAAGGAAGAGAAAAGGGAAATGGAACGGTTGATTGGAGAAATAAAATCCAATTTCAGAAGTGAAATATCTTTGAACGACCCCAAAATAAAGAAGCTACGAAAACTATCGGGCGACTTGTATCAAATGACCAATCAAGGGCAATTGTTTGAACTAAGCAAAAAGGAAAAAGACGATTGGAACAAAAAAGTGCAACAACTGACCGAAGAAGCCAAAAAGTTGGAAGCCGAGATAGAAGAAATAAAAGGCAACAAGATTTTTGAAAACGCTTTTGAATGGCGTTTCGAGTTTCCCGAAGTGTTGAATGATGATGGTGATTTTGTGGGGTTTGATGTGGTGATTGGGAATCCGCCGTATATAGTTATTATAAAATCAACTTTTGGTGAGAATTTATTAAATTACTATAACCACGAGTATTCCACGTCAGAATATAATCCTAATACTTACACATTATTCATAGATTTAGCATTAAGTAAACTACTTAAAAACAACGGACATTTTTCATACATCATTCCAAACTCTTGGTTAAACGGAAAGTATTTTACCAAGATTAGAGAGTATTTAAAAGAATTCAACATAAATGAACTAATAAACTTAAAGGATATTGCATTTGATGTAATTGTGGAAACAGTAATATTGAATATAGTAAAGCAGGAAGCAAATCAGGAACCTGTATTGAAAATTTGTTTGGGAGAAAACAACTTTCAAATAATTAAGAAACAATTTGAATTTGGTATAAATCCTTTTGAATTGGAATTGCCAAAATTTGTAAGTGCTATAATTAGTAATTCAAAAGAGGTAAAAGATTATTCCATTGTTTATCGTGGTGTTGAAACTCGCAATAATTCAGAATTTATATCATCAACAAAACACAACGATATGTGGCGAGAAATCTTATTAGGTAAAGACGTTCAACGATACTCATATCAATATAGCGGTTCCTACGTTAAGTTTATTCCGAAAGAATTGAAAAGCAATGCCAATATTGATTATTACTTAAAAGATAAAATATTGATGAGAAGAACCGGGAACTCAATAATTGCTTGTGCCGACTATAATAAATTTATTGCTCTTAAAAACCTGTATCTGATTATTCCACAAGAGTCAAAATACTTGACTTTAATACTACTTCAGCTTAATTCTAAGTTATTTGATTTTATTCATAAATCATTAACGACAGGAGAAAACAAGGCATTTGCACAATTTCCTGCACATTATGTTGAACATTTACCGTGTCGAATAGATGAAAGTTTGATTGGTGAAGCAAATATGCTTTATGAAAAACGACTTTCCGATAATTCTATTGAAAACCAAATAGACCAATTGGTTTACCAACTTTACGACCTGACCGAAGAAGAGATAAAAATTGTAGAAGGGAAATGAAATTGCGTGAGTTCATACATGTCATGTCTATTCAACCGCTTCGCGGTTGTGTAGTTAGCAAGACGTTTTTCCCCTGCATTTCATACAGGGTTATTCAAATTAAATCCCTTCGGGCTACGGTTTATACACAAATTTTCACGAAAATTGCAGATAAATCAACATCATA
>CAYVDH010000326.1:0-1702 GCA_964450355.1 uncultured Flavobacteriaceae bacterium | reverse complement strand
TATTTTGCAGGGGCAAAAACCAAACGCTGTTTGTTTTTGAATTTTGGAAGCGATTTGCAAAGCTCCAAGGTCAAAGCATTTTTCTTTAACCAATCCAATTCGGCTTTGTAAAACAGATATACTTCGTAGTTTTTGCTTTCGCCAATAAAGCCTGTTTTTTCGTTGATTGCCTTTTCGTTAAATTCTTCGCCTGTAGCGGTGTAGAAAAGGTATCGGGCAAACTCTGTAAACGTAGGTAAGTTTTTACCTCTCAACAAACTTTCCATTTCGATAGTGTCACCCAATTCAAAGTAACTGAAAGTTGTGTTGCTTTTTGTTTGTGTTTCTTTCCGTCTTGCATCAGGAATGCCGTTTATAACTCTTTTTGTTCGATTTAATATTACATCAACTACTTTATCTAATTTTGTTTTATCATCAATGATAAATGGCTTTATTCTAATTTCTGATTTTGTTTCCCCCTTTTTTGGTCGTTCTACCTCATCACCCGATTTCTTATTGATATAAACTTTTTGTTTAATTAATTCATCCTCTTGGATAATAATAAATTTTCTATCCCCTTCATCTTTTTTGTTTAACTCTATAACTGCTTGGGCTGTTGTTCCGCTTCCGCCAAATGCATCAAGTATAATGTCGTTTTTTTTGCACGAAATTGTAAGAAGTGTTTTTATCAATTCCACAGGCTTTGGATAATTGAACGGAGTGATGCCGAAAATCTCTTTTAAATCTTTTTTTCCTTCACCGGTAAACGCAAGTTTTATTAAGAGGCTAGAAGGTTTTTTACCTAAAGACAATACTGTTCCATCTTCATCAATTTCAATTTCTTCTTTCTGTTCGTTTATATATTGCTTGTAAAAAACTTGCCATTCCTCATCATCATTTTGTTGGAAAACAATTCTATTTTCCTTTATTCTTTTTTCAAATTTCTTTTCATCGCATCTCCAACGGTGTTCTTCTCCTAGCAGAATATCACCATCGGGACATTCAATATCATAATGTAATCCTGGACGGTCGCCAATGCTAAAGTCATTTAAATTTCTTAAAGTATATTTCCCTCTAGTTTTAACAAATTCATCTTCTAGATTGAATGACTTTATCATTTCTTCACTTGGGGGCAAGTTGTAAATCCTAAAATTTGAACCTAATTTATTTTTAGCATACACTAAAATATACTCGTGAGAGGAAGCAATATAATTTGCATCGTTACCACCACCAGAGTTTTTTTGCCAAACAATAGTTTGAACAAAATTATCCAGCCCGAAAACTTCATCAAGTAATGCTCTTAATCGATGGTCTTCGTTGTCATCTATGGAAACATAAATAGAGCCATCTTCACTTAAAAGTTCACGTAACAATTTTAAGCGTGGCATCATCATACACAGCCATTTATCGTGGCGTGTTAAATCTTCTTTATCTACTACATTTCCCAACCATTCATTAATCATTGGGCTGTTCACATTGTCGTTATACACCCATTTTTCGTTGCCTGTATTGTAAGGCGGGTCTATGTAAATGCACTTTACTTTCCCTGAATAAGTTGGAAGTAATGCCTTCAACGCTTTCAGATTATCGCCTTGAATAATCAGGTTATCGTGCAAGGAAACTTTATCGGTTAAACTCAATTCTTTTTTCGGCACCAATTGGTGATATTTCACCGCCAAATGGTGGTTCTGCACAAAAGTTTTTCCTTTGAAATGGAGTGTTG
>CAYVDH010000325.1:0-1724 GCA_964450355.1 uncultured Flavobacteriaceae bacterium | reverse complement strand
GAACTTCCCTTGTGGTACCCAAAAAAACTGCAATCCTTTTCATAAAATCCTTGAAAGGGACATCCCTAGTAAATTTGAAAATTAGTAATTTTTTAATGATTTGGTTGCTTAAAATTTGGATTAAATTTAAAACTTAACTTTTAAAACAAACCCAACTGAATAAAATTCAAAAATCAAAAAATCCCTAAATTAAAAAATTAAACGCCTACTTAGTTTCATTACTCAGCTGCGTTGGTATTTGTTAAATGGTTATTGGTTCTACGTTCTAACTTCTTATATCTAACTTCTGCCTTCTAAATTCTTCGTTCTAAATTCTTAGTTCTTCGTTTAAATATCTGCAATCCTTTTCATAAAATCCTTGAAAGGGACATCCCTAGTAAATTTGAAAATTAGTAATTTTTTAATGATTTGGTTGCTTAAAATTTGGATTAAATTTAAAACTTAACTTTTAAAACAAACCCAACTGAATAAAATTCAAAAATCAAAAAATTCCAAAATCATTAAATTAATAGATTTATCTCATGGTGCCTCAGTTCAGTCGTTGAATTTATCCAATCAACTTATTAAAAGCTTTATCGGTTTCGCTGTCTAGGAAGGATTCTGAATATTTCACGTATTTATGAAACTCTTTGCTGTTGGGGGCATGTCCGCTAATTTTTCGCACAAGAGGTTCAGGCATGCCTAATATCAACAAAGTTGTGATGGCAGTTCTTCGCATGGTGTGGCTTGACATCAAGTCACAAAAACGATAAGTTTTTCCATTCTCTTTTTTTATTTCTTTTCTTAATCCTCTTTTGCTTCTTTCTTTACCAACCTCATGGGTCCAATTTGCTATTAGTGCCATTTTTTTTAAATTTTTATTGAATTGATTTAGGCTTAAAACTGGCAATAGCGTTTTTTTGTTTTTATTATATTTCAATAAAATGTCCCAACAATACTGTGGTAGTTTTATCCTTGTATCGGTTGAAGTTTTAATTGATTTGGTAACAACGTAGTGTGAACCATTGCTTGTTTCTAAGTTTTTGGGTTTTAGTGACATTAAATCAGAAAAACGCAAACCAACAGTGCAACCAAATACGAAAACATCTTTAGTAGCTTGGATGTGGATGGGTAATGAATTTTCAAATTCTTTATTTTTTATCAAAAAATTAAGTTGCTCTTGACTAAGCACTATGATTGGAGTTTCTTCTTTTCTGATGTAAAATAATTTATAAAAAGACCCAGTATCATACCCTTTATGGTTGTTTAAATAAATAAAAAATGATCTGAGTGTTTTAATGAGCATACCTACATAATTGTCGTTGCAATTTTTTTTATACAAGTAATCTGTAAATTGTTTGTAGAATTTAATGTATTTATTTTTTTCTACATCATGTAATCTTTTGGAATATTTATAGTTTGTATTAATTAAAAACTGAGAATTATTATGGGATTCAAAAGCGATAAGGTTTTTTAATAGAGAATTGTAATTAGACAAAGTAGATTTAGAAATTAATTTACCATTTTTTTGAAGTCTTTTACCAGATTTAGTATCAGACTCAAATTTTTGAAAAAGTGGAACCAATGGTAAATAAGAATTTTTATTTGACATTTTTTTATTAAATTTGATTCAAAATTAGCACTAAAATGCTAAAAATGCAACATTTAATACCCCATATAAACTCAATTACAACAATAGACAGGGGAATGTTAGATTACTATCCATTTGGGAGTGTAATGCCAGG
>CAYVDH010000324.1:0-1740 GCA_964450355.1 uncultured Flavobacteriaceae bacterium | reverse complement strand
TCAAATTTAAACATTCTTTACTTTCTATTAACTCATTTTTAAACAATGAATTTAAGTTTTTTATTATCGTTGTTTCATCAATTTCTGGAAGAGACTCTTGATTTAATTTAAGTTTTATTTTTTTAATATATGAATCAATATCATCGTTTCTCTTCCATTGGGTTATAATATGATTATTGTTTCTAAACAATACCATTTCTAAATATATATCTAATTGTGCAAGTTTTGAATCTAGTTTAAAATTTGGATTTTCCTTATTTTTTATTTTTTTCTCATTTTGAATTAATGAATAAATCCTATTTAAAAGTGTTTTTAACCAATAATCGTCATAATTATAAAATTCATATTTATCTAATAATTTAACTTTATCATTTTCTATATTAATCAATCCAAATTCTTCTATGGTTTCTTTTATAACAGAATTATTAATACTGTATAACTCAAAGAGCATTCCAATTACTTTTTCTAAAGCTCCATCAAGTCTTGATACGTTATGATGAAAAATTAAATATTCATACATTAAATACCTCTGATGAAAAAAAGTTTCAATAGCAGAAATTCCACTCAATCCAAAAACTATTTCAAAATATTTTCCGCCATTATCTTCTTTCTTTCTTAAAATTGTAGAACTAATTATTCTTTTTAAATCATAAGCTCCTAATTCTAACCCAGAAGCAAAAGGGTCTCTTATACAATAATCTAGTCTATCTGCGTCTAAATCACTTGAAACTATCGTATGTAACGAATCTAAGATGCTATTTCTTGATTTGGTATTTGTTGTTCTATTATGAATAAATATTGATTTGCCTAAAGTAAGACATATCTTTATTAAGTCTGATATATCAGTATTGAAACTATTTGGATAAAAGTTCTTTAAAATTAATACGCCTTTTACTTCATGTAATCCTGGTAATTCTATTTCATTACTTTCATTAGTATCTATATTAGGCTGTACTAAATTATTATGATCCTTTATATATTCTTTATATTCTTCTTGCCATTGAGTAATTGTTTCATTTATTGATAGTATTTCTAGTGGATTTCCTTTTTGAATAAAGTCATTTAATGCATTTTCAAATAAATGACTAAATGGAAAGTGTCCAATATCATGAATCATACATGCAATTCTCACACTTTGCCACAATATATTTAATGATGTAATTTGTTCTGGGTCCAACCACATTGGCTTAGATAAGTCAATTGGAGAATGATTAAATCCAGAAATATTACCAAAAAAATCTACCCATTTACTTGTAATAGTTTCAAAATCTATGTCTTTAGTATGACATGTCCTCTTAATTAAATTTTTACTTTCTTTTAAAAATTCATTTAATGTTTCTTCATCAGTATTTTCTAAAGCATTACAAAACATTTTACCTCCGATATGCATTACACCAAGTGAATGAGAAAATCTATTAGTCGTATTAGAGGGAAATGTAAAATATGCTAAAGAATTTTGAGATATATACCGAAGTCTTTGAAACTCCCTTGAATTTATTAAATTATCTTCAATTGAAGTTATATCAATATAATCATGAATTACATCTCGTATTTTTCTTACTTTTCTTGAACCTTTTGTACTTCTTCCCATTGACTTTTGTTATATAATAAAAACACCTATTATATATACTACTATTCAAAGAAATTAAATATTAAACCAAATATCTAATTTAACATTTCCTGATTTTATGTGGAAAATTATTTATTTATTGTTAATTATTCATTTATAGGACTTTTTTG
>CAYVDH010000323.1:0-1752 GCA_964450355.1 uncultured Flavobacteriaceae bacterium | reverse complement strand
TTGATGCAAATATCTATTTATTTTTCTCTACCCCACAACTTTTGTGCTTGATCCAAAATTTAGAAGAGCGTTTAAAATGGCACAATGAAGGCAGAGTAAATTTTACTTCAAAATATTTACCATGGATATTGGTTCATTACGAAGAATATTCCACAAGGTCAGAGGCGATGAAACGCGAAAAGTATTTAAAAACTGGTGCAGGTAGAGAGTGGATAAAAAACAATGTAAAGCTTCCTTAGCTCAGTCCGCCAAGGCGGAAGCATTACACTTTTAATGTATCCGCCCGTGGAGGATGTGTTCGAGTCCCAGCGGGATCACCAGCAAACAAAAAGCCTTCAGAAATGGGGGCTTTTTTAATTTCTATACTTTTTAAATTACTTTTGCTTTGTGACTAATCCCATTAAAATAAACGATTCGTGGTTCAAACAACTTGAATCAGAGTTTCAGCAAGATTATTTCAAGCAATTGAAAGAGTTTCTTGTCAATGAAAAAAACATGGGTAAAACCATTTTTCCTAAAGGGGCTGAAATATTTGCTGCTTTTAATCATACAAATTTTGACCAAGTAAAAGTAATTGTTCTGGGTCAAGACCCCTACCACGGAGAAGGACAGGCAAATGGTCTTAGTTTCAGCGTAAACAAAGGCATTACCATTCCTCCATCATTGAAAAATATATTCAAAGAACTGTACGATGATGAAGGTATAGAAATTCCAAATCATGGTGATTTATCTGCATGGGCTAAACAAGGTGTTTTATTGTTAAATTCATCGTTAACAGTAGAAAAAGATAAACCTGGAAGCCACGCAGCAAAGGGTTGGGAACAATTTACAGACAGTGTCATTAAAGTACTTAATCAAGATTTGAAGCCAAAGGTGTTTTTACTTTGGGGAAAATGGGCTGAAAGCAAAAGTGTTCTAATCAATGGACATCAACATTTGGTTTTAATTTCGTCACACCCATCGCCATTTTCAGTACATCGAGGCTTTATAGGTTGTAAACATTTTTCTAAAACCAATGCCTTTCTTGTTGATAAAGGTTTGGCTCCAATTAATTGGAATTTATAATGGGTTACTTACTTTTGCTTAAAGTTATTAAATGCAAACTGTAATAGAATTAAAACAAGCTGACATTTTTCAAGATAAAAATTTAGTCATTCATCAAGCAAATTTATCCATTAAAAAAGGTGAATTTTATTACATAATTGGGAAAACTGGAAGTGGTAAAAGTTCTTTGCTGAAAACACTTTATGGAGAACTGAAACTCCAACTAGGAAGTGGCAACGTAGCTGGATTTGATTTAATTAAATTAAAAAGAAAACAAATTCCTAAATTGAGAAGAAGATTGGGTATAATCTTTCAGGATTTTCAATTGTTGACTGATAGAAATGCTAAAGATAATTTGTATTTTGTTCTGAAAGCAACTGGATGGACCAACAAAATGGAAATGCATAAAAGGGTTAGTGAAGTATTGCAAATAGTAGGTCTAGAAACTAAAGACTATAAAATGCCACACCAATTGAGTGGTGGTGAACAACAAAGGTTAGTTATAGCTAGAGCTTTACTTAATAAACCAGAAATTATTTTAGCTGATGAACCTACAGGAAATTTAGATCCTGAAATATCTGATGACATTACTAGATTATTGCAAAAAATTGCCATAGAAGAGGGCACAGCTGTGCTGATGTCAACCCATGAACATAGATTTCTTAAAGAATTTAAAGCTAAAACAATTAAAATAGAAAACAACAAATT
>CAYVDH010000322.1:0-1767 GCA_964450355.1 uncultured Flavobacteriaceae bacterium | reverse complement strand
CTTAATTAACGCTAAAAGTAGTACATTCTTTTCCATCTTTCAATTGAATTCCCAAGGCTAACAATTGATCGCGAATTTGGTCTGACAACGCAAAGTGTTTGTTGGCCCGAGCTTCATTTCTCATTTGAATCATCAAATTGACAACACCTTCCAACTTATCTGCATGTTGACTTTCTTCTTGTTCATTACTGATTCCCAACACATCATGAATAAAATTTTTCAAACTAGTTTTCAATTCAGAAAGGTCATTGGCAGTAAGTGTTTCTTTACCATCATTTACAAGATTTATATACCGAATACCTTCAAATAATTGAGCGATTAGTATTGGCGTATTAAAGTCATCATTCATAGCTTCATAGCAACTTTTTTTCCATTCAGCAATAGACAAAGTTGAGACAGATGAAGGAATCAATTTATCCAATAATTCCATTCCTTCCATTAAGCGATTAAACCCTTTTTCAGAGGCTAAAATAGCGTCATTTGAAAAATCTAATACACTTCGATAATGGGCTTGAAGCATGAAAAAACGGGTAACATTTGGTGAAAAGGCTTTTGACAGAATCGTATTTTCACCGGTAAATATTTCGTTGGGTAAAATGTAATTTCCGGTTGATTTTGCCATTTTTTTACCGTTCAAAATCAACATATTGGCATGCATCCAAAACTTTACAGGACTGTGACCGGTACACGCTTCATTTTGAGCAATTTCACATTCATGATGTGGAAATTTCAAATCCATTCCGCCACCGTGAATGTCAAACGTTTCACCCAAATATTTTGTACTCATAGCGGTACATTCCAAATGCCAACCCGGGAAACCGACTCCCCATGGTGAAGGCCAACGCATGATATGTTGAGGTTCAGCTTTTTTCCATAGAGCAAAATCTTGCGGATTTTTTTTGTCTGAAACACCGTCTAAATCACGGGTATTAGCAATCATATCTTCAATATTACGACCACTTAATTTACCGTAATGATTGGTTTCATTGAATTTGACCACATCAAAATAAACCGAACCATTTGATTCATAAGCAAAACCATTGTCGATGATTTTTTGTATAATTTCTTGTTGTTCAATAATGTGTCCGGTTGCCGTAGGTTCGATACTTGGCGGAAGAAAATTCAATTTGTGTAAAATAGTATGAAAATCAACGGTGTAGCGTTGCACAATTTCCATCGGTTCCAACTGTTCTAATCGGGCTTTTTTGGCAATTCGATCTTCGCCTACTTCTGCATCATTTTCCAAGTGACCGGCATCGGTAATGTTGCGAACATAGCGAACTTTATATCCCAAATGAAGAAAATAACGAAAAATTACATCAAAACTCATGAAGGTTCGCACATTTCCTAAATGCACATTACTGTAAACGGTTGGACCACATACATACATGCCAACATTTCCATCATGAATTGGGGAAAAAATTTCTTTCTCACCTGAAAGTGAATTATATATTTTTAAGGTTTGATTTTCGTATAATTTCATTTTTTTTCGGTATAAAATCTCAAAGTGCCTAACTATTTACTCCCTACTTCAAACTCCCAACTCCCTAAAACTTCGTATCCAGTTTGATATAATCCAAAAACTCTCTTCTAACTTTTTCGTCTTTAAATTTTCCACCAAATTCCGAGGTCACCGTACTGCTTTCAATATCGCGAATTCCTCTTGAGTTTACACAAAGATGTTTGGCATCAATCACACAAGCCACATCTTCTGTATTCAACGCTTTTTGCAATTCTTTTACGATTTGCATGGTAAGACGTTCCTGC
>CAYVDH010000321.1:0-1784 GCA_964450355.1 uncultured Flavobacteriaceae bacterium | reverse complement strand
AATTTTAATTAATTTTTTTTTTTTTTTTCTTTTTCATTGTAAGCTCCCCTTTTTGAGTACGCCCCAATAATAAACATTTTTCATTTTATTTCCATCGATATTTTTAACAGAGCTTCATGCAGCGGAAGTGTACCTGGAGCAGAATGAAGCACTGTTACTATTATTTCATTTTTCCCTATATTGTATTGGCGACATGCCTCCTATGCATCGTGAGGTTTTTCTGTACTATTGTTCAATCTTCATTGTTTCATCTGGTCCCAGACAAGTTGTTTCTCAGTAGAACCTGTTTCGTTTTGATAGAACAAAACAAAATTCATAACTATAAACTTTAGTTACAACCTGCCGAGAAAGTCAGCCATGTGCCATAAATTAACCATATTGAAATTTTCAATTCAACAAAAACATCTACTTAAACTCAAATTTTCCAAAATATAAGATCTTTACATCACAATACAAATTGTTTTTGAACGACTCATCAAAAATCTTAATTGTTGGTTTATAAATGTCCTTATCACTTTCATCCCAATGCATAGGAACAATTTTCACATTTTGTCCGACTTTAATTTCTAAATTAGAATTTTTATCCATGAACGCAAATGTGTCACCATTGTTTGTATATCCAATTATAAAATTGGCGAAATTTATCGACCCTAATTGGTTTTTTTTTTCAAACAGCAATACTACAATTTCCTTTGTTTCAATTAAATCTATATATTTCCAATTTTTGACACAGCTTGTAATATTATCTCCATTTTTTCTCAATTTTGGTTTAGATATACTTTTACATGATGCGTAAAAAAAATGAGAACTCAAAACCATTATAATAACTAAAAATCTATTATTTTTCATAATTATCCTGAATTTCTTCTAATAAATGCCTGCTCGTCAATGTATATTTGTCTATACCATGCAGGTGAAAGTGGTTTATCCCGTTGATATAATTTGAATCCACTATAGATATAAACGCCATTAACGACAATCTTGGCAATAAGCTCTACAGTAATATCTTTATCAGACTTAATCAACTTTCCTGCAAAATTAAAAAATGTAGTTGTAGTTGCCCTTGGGTCGAAAATGTATTGTCGTTTGTATGCTTTTTGTTCATCTGTTAGATCAAAATATAGTATACCTTTACCTGCAACTACTTCAATTTCGCCTGTAATTGCCTGATAGGCGTGAGTTAGTTCATGAATGGCATTGTCAGTTGATACATAGTTAATAATGATAGTTCCTTCTTCATCAGTTGTTAAACCACCAACTGGGCCATCTAAGGCTTTAAATGTAAACGTTTTATTTTCATTTTTACCAATTTCATCAAGTTCCTTTTGCGCATTACCAAGCTCAATTGCTCCATTTTTCGCATCTTCGGCTTTAGATCGTATTTTTGCTGCTTTATTACTACGTCCTCTTTCCTCTAATCTATCGGCTCTTCTATTTAATCGATTAGCTCTGCGTAATAATTGATTTTTGCGAGCATCAAGAAGACTTTTTAAATCATCTGCCATTTTAGCATCTTCTTCTGTCTTCCATTTATTCCCTTGCAGATCATTATAACAAATTGGATTATTTCCTAAAACAGAAAATCCGCTAACAAAATGATGTATAATTGGATCTACATTAAACCTCCTTCCCAATCTTCCATCATATTGCCAAAACTCTGCTGTATAAGAATTGCCATTTCCGGCGACCTCATTATCTTTCTCTTGAGTATTAAAACCGAATCTGTACTCCCTACTGGCATCGCTCCAGGAGCGGTTTGGGATTAGGCTACCAAAGGGGGAGTA
>CAYVDH010000320.1:0-1808 GCA_964450355.1 uncultured Flavobacteriaceae bacterium | reverse complement strand
ATTCGGTAACCTTTAATGATAAAAAAGATGCTTTGGACTACATCGATCGTAAACGTTAATTTCTTTTATAAAAATATCAAAAGGCTGTCTATTTTTAAGACAGCCTTTTTTTTAAAAGTAATCGAGCTTAAAACTCGATTTCTAACTCATTGGCTAATTGGAAAGCAACTTCTTCAAAGGCAAACCATGACAAAGTATTCTTTAGGTCATTTTTTATCACTACATCTATACCATAGTTTTCTTTATAATCTTGGCGTAAATCTTCGATTTCGTCATAGTGAGTATCAAAGAAAGAATGTGTATCTGTATAGTATATGAGAGAACTGACCATCCCACTTTGGCAACCACTGGTTTGTAAATCTTTGAAGAAATTGTTTACTTCTTCGTCTGATTCTGCGTGGTTTAATATTTCAACTGCAACAACTTTTTTAATAGTATTTTCTTGTTGATTAGCTATTTCTTTTAATGTATGAATGTATTTGTTTTTCATAATTGTTTTTTGTTAATGATTAATAAAAACGACAGATATGAAAAGGCAGTTATGTTTGGGAAAATGTGCTATTAGGAATCTGTAAGAGAATTGATTGCGGATTTTAACAATAACTGCATCATATATGATCCGTTTTAATCACTAACCTAAAAAACTGAAAAACATTAAGCCATTTTATATAGAAATAGCAAAACATACATTTTAAAAAAGTAAAAGTGGAAAAACTGGCATAAACAGGCAATTAGTCAATGAGAGTAGTACCGAAGCCTTATGTGTTTAAGCCTTAATGAAAGGCTATTAGTTCCCGGGCGATAGCAGGGAAGCTAAGGGCTGAAATTATGCTTAAAGTCATATCAAAACAAAAAAACCGAGCAAAGTCTGTAAAATCTACGTAGTCAATTTTATAAAAATTGGTGAGTAGTTTTATTGTATTTGAGAGGGCTAATTTAAGAAAAATACTATATTTGTTTTATGGAAAAAATAATAGGAACTTTTGTATTTACTAATGTAGGTGATGGATGCCTAACATCTAAATATGTAAATAATGTGATGGATACACCTTTGGTTGAAGGCTGTAAATTAATTAGTGAAGGCAATTATCAGGATCATTTTATTGGCAATTTTAAAACAACTTGGATAGAGAATGAAAACGAATCAATATTTTGTAATTTGAATATTTCAAATAAAACGGAATCAATTTATAATTTAAAATGGTCTAATATTGAAAAACCTAATAAAATTATCTTTGTAGGGATTGGAATGATTTATCAAGGGAATTTAGTAGGCTCCTATTGGAGTTTATAAAAAAGGACTGATATTACATCAATCCTTTAAAAGCAATTTGGGCTTTAATTTCAGACATTTTCATTTCTTCAAAATGTTCATCTCTCTCAACAGGCAAACCAAATAATGGATGTCTTAGTTCTTCTAATTCATCTAATGAAAAATACCCATACTCATCAACTCCAAGCCCAGTAACATAGCCGAAGAAATTCCTTTCATCTGGGTAGTATGCGATTGCATACCATGTTGCACTGTGGCTTGGTAAAAAGAACTTAGCAATACAAACAGGATTTGTTTCTTCTTCCTGCCCTCCTATGGCTTTAAATCTAGCCATTAATTCATCATTTAATAAACTCATATTTTTATACTATTTGGGAATAGTATAGCATGGAATGTTTGAATCAAATAAAAGTGAAAGCAATTAAAATTAAAAAATTGGTAGTTGTGAAAAATAGCAAACAAAATTATTATCGTAAAACTTTTTAAGATGTAGATTAAAGAAAATAATATCTAATTTTTAATTGAAATAAATTCT
>CAYVDH010000319.1:0-1840 GCA_964450355.1 uncultured Flavobacteriaceae bacterium | reverse complement strand
ATTTTATAAAGATTTTATAAAGAAAATTAAATGAATCGATAACCAACGCCACTTTCTGTTTGTATATGAGTTGATACATCATGATTGGGCTCAATTTTTTTTCTTAACGACCCTATAAACACTCTTAAATATTGAGTTTCATCTTTAAATCCATTGCCCCATATTTCCTTAAGAATGTATTGATGTGTCAATACTCTTCCTTCGTTTTTAGCTAATAATATCAATAATTGATATTCTGTCGCTGTTAGTTTTATGGTTTTATCTTTTACTGAAACTAATCTAGATATAAGGTCTATTTTTAAATCCCCAAATGTCAATTTATTTTCATAGTTTTGAGATTGATTTCTTCGAATATTGGATCTAATTCTTGCAAGTAATTCAGCGCTTCTAAATGGTTTGGTTAAATAATCGGTAGCGCCATTATCAAGTGCTTTTACAACATCTAACTCGTCACTAATCACTGATAAAATAATGATGGGCTTGTTGTACCAAGTCCTTAATTCTTTGAGTATATCATGTCCGCTGCTATCTGTTAAACTTAAATCCAATAATATTAAATCGGGGGGATGATTTGCCGCTTGAATAATTCCCTGTTTTCCATTTTCGCATGATATCACATGGTAATCGTTGCTCTCCAATGTGATTTGAAGCAGCTTTCTAATTGCAGGCTCGTCATCTATAATTAATATGCTGTTTTTATTCATTGTTAAGTTGATTCATGTAAGTCATTTCAACTGGAAATTTTATTTCGAAAGTTGCACCACCTTGAGAATTGTTATATACCATAATGTTCCCATTATGGGCTTCTATAAATCCTTTTGATATAGATAATCCTAAGCCACATCCTCCTGGTTTGGAATTGTTTAATCTGTAAAATTTGTGAAATAATAATGGTATTTCTTTTTCAGGAATTCCAGTTCCATTATCACTAATGGTGATGATGCAATATTGTTGGTCTATTTTAGTGCCTATTTCAATCAAAGTGCCATTTTTATTGTGTGTAATGGCATTGTGCAATAAATTATTTATAGCTTGTTCCATTAATCCATTGTCTATTTTAATGATGGGAAAATTGTCTTGAAAATTGAACTTAATCACATGGTTCTGTTGTTCTATAAACGATTTTGAAATTGATTTAATGAGTTCGTTTAAATCGCACCACTCTTTGTTAATTTTTAAAATTCCTGTCTCTAATCGACTCATGTTTAATAAATTTTCTACTTGACGGTTCAATCTTAAACCTGAATCTTCTATTTGTGACAAGAGCTCTAGTTGGTTTTCTTCTGTTAAATTTATTTTGTTTAGTTTCAGTGTGTCTGCTGCTCCAATGATAGTTGAAATTGGTGTTCTTAATTCATGAGATAATGAATTTAATAAAGTGTTGTATAATTTTATTGTTTTTTCCTCTTCTTCTTTTTTCTGAACTTTTTTCTCTTCTTTTCTGATTTTAAAGGTCAATACAGCATTGACAGATGATATAAAAAAGTACATGAGAAATAACAATAAATCTTCTATGTTATCAATGTGAAAAGTCATTGTTGGTGGAATGAAAAAGAAATTCCAAACCAATGCACTGAATACGCAAGAAATTAATACAGGTACTATATCAAATAGCATAGCCAAAATCGACACAGTCATCAACAGAATAAAAGCAACAATTTTATATCCTAGAAAAGCAGTAAAGAAATAACATAAAATTGAAATGAAAACAACCAAGAACAGACTTAACCCTATTTGTTTTTTTTGTGACAATTTTCTAGGTGTAAATATGTACATTGAAACTTTTTTTTCTTGCAAATTTAATTTAATAGATATAAATATTTTATAAAGATTATTCCTT
>CAYVDH010000318.1:0-1841 GCA_964450355.1 uncultured Flavobacteriaceae bacterium | reverse complement strand
AAATATTAAATGAAACAAAAATTACATTTATTCATTCTGTTCTTTATGTTTTCAGAAGGAAATTTAATGGCTCAAAATATTCAGGTGTTAATGAGCCCCAAGCCATCACCTTATATAAGTGATTGGCAACAACAAACAGAAACTGTGAAGTTGATTGTTTCCAATACGACAACAAATGTAATAGTTGTAAAAATTAAATCAGAATTATTGGATGGGTCTAGTTCAGTTATTGCTGCTACCGATGCAGCAAAAATGCCAGAACTAGAAGTCTCGCCTGGTGTTACCACATATGATGCTTCAGACGTTTTTCCATTATCCGCAGTTAATTACAAAGGCAAGGCGCAAAATAGTATAATTCAAACGGGTAGAATACCGGATGATAATTACCAATTGTGTGTTGCATTGACAGACCCAAATACCAATACTGTCATTGGAACATCTGGAACAGTTTGTAAAACTTTTACAATAACTGCATTTCAAGCGCCTACGTTAATTAACCCCATTAATAATCAAGAAATTGATGAAATTGGTGTTAAAGGCATTGTATTTAGATGGACACCAATTATTCCAAAGCCAAGTGACCTTGTTACTTACCGCTTACAAGTTTGGGAAGTGTTAGAAGGTCAAACGCCAATGATTGCTTTAAGAACCAATCAACCCATAGTAGAAAAAGATTGTAAAGACATTTTACAAACACAATGGCCAATTGAAAATGCTTTGCCAGAAGCCAGTAAAAAATATGTATGGACTATTACGCCATTAGATAAAGAAAGTAGAAAACTAGTGGATGGAAATGGATTTAGTGAACCTTTTAGTTTTAGTATTACTACAAAATCGATTGTTTCAAGAACAAAACCATTAGAAGATACTACAAAAAAACATGATGAAGAAGTTGTAAGTGGAAGCGGTGGTGGCTCAGGTTTAAGGACTTCAAGCGGTGCTACTGATCCAGATACCTTAGGAACATTAGCTGTTGGAAATGAAATATTAGCTGGTGAGGATGGCGAATTTATTGTGAAAATAACTCAAATTACAACAAATACAGATGGTTCATTTACTGGAAAAGGAAGAGTAAGAGTTAATTGGCTTAAGGCATATTTAGGAGTTGAGTTTAAAGAAATTCGTGTTTCTTCTGCTAAACGTTTGAAAATAGGAGCCATTGTAAGTAGCCAAAGTGGAAATGAAAATGCTGATATGTCTGCATTGCCTCAAGCTTGGGGAACTAATTTGCTTTCTAGCCCTGCAGTAGCAGACGCAGCAGATAAAACCTTAAATTGGACTAACAATAATATTATAAAAATTTGTGATTGGATAGATACAGCAGTTTTTGATTCAGTTAGAATTAATTACTCAAGTTCATTAACTGCGCCAGATGTTCCTGTTTATAATTTAAAAGTGCCCTTTGGTCTTTCTTTTAATGGTTCAGAGTCATCTACCATAGTAGTAGGAAGTACTACCTTAGGAACAATCCCTGCATTACCTCCATTTACCTTGGCTATTACCGAAATGGTATTTAAACCAAATGAATCTAAAATTAATTTTTTAAATAAGCAAGAATTTGATTACAACGGAAGTAATTACAAACTTGGTTTTGCAGGTAAATATTTTCACATTCATCAAAATAAAATTGAATTTGCAGAAGGTAGGGTCGAATTGGCAGAAGATTTTACATGTCCTAATTTTTCAGTTGATCCAAAAATGGAGTTTACTTTTAAAGCAGTAGAGGATGAAGGTACTGGAACCTATATTCAATGGTGCGATACAGGTATTTTAGATTTGGGAGTTCAAATGGAAGTTGCTTTTAGTAGAGATTGGTTAACTCCTTTGGATGATGATGGAGA
>CAYVDH010000317.1:0-1854 GCA_964450355.1 uncultured Flavobacteriaceae bacterium | reverse complement strand
TTTGTTTAAAATGAAATCTATTTCAATATTATTATTTATACTTCCAATTTTTGTTTTTTCACAGATAAACAGAGTAAAGAATTGGCATTTTGGGGAAAATACTAATTTAAAATTTAACGATACTGGATTGGCTTTAATTAATGATAGTAAATTGTATACTACTGAAGGTTGTTCATCAATCTCAGATGATTTAGGAAATTTAATTTTATATACTGACGGCAAAACATTATGGAATAAATACAATAAAGTTGTTAAAAATGGTTCTGGATTATTAGGTGATGAATCATCAACACAAAGTGCTTTAATAATTAATCATGTTGAAAATGATTCATTATACTATATTTTTACAACACCTTATTCATATTCTTACAATATTGGTTTAAATTATTCAATCGTTAATATTAATAAAAATAATGATTCAGGTGAAGTTATTTTAAAAAACCAAAAATTAAATACTAATTCTAGTGAAAAAATATGTGCAGTATATCATAAAAATGGAAAAGATATTTGGATAATGGGTCATGAATTTGGGAACAATAGGTTTTTTTCATATTTATTAAATAATAATGGAATTAATAGTTGTCCAGTATATTCTAATGAAGGTTTTAGTTTTAAAAATTATGAAGCAATTAATCAAGGTTACTTAAAATTTTCAATAGATGGTAGTATGATTGTAAATACTTATTTGTTTGATTTAAATAATAGTTATATTGAAGTATTTAATTATAATAATGAGTTAGGTAAATGTAAATTTAAAAAACAAATATCAAATATTGTTTTTGCGTATGGAGCTGAATTTTCTAGTAATAATAAATATCTTTATTTAACAGAAGAAAATAAATTAGTTCAAATATCACTAGACTCATGGATAAAAAGAGATTTAATTATTTGTAAAAGCAATCAATTCAATGCAATTCAATATGGTGCAAACAATAAAATTTATTTTTCACAAAATGACTCTAATTATATTGGTGTTATTAACTTTCCAAATAAAAAAGTTTTTAATTCTGAAATTAGTTTTCAAAAGTTAAATAATGGATTATCAAAATTGGGCTTACCCAACTTCAACCAATCCTATTTTTTTACTCCATCAATCAATTACAGCTACGAACTTGATTGTATCAACAATAACATACTATTTGAGGGGTACGATACTTTTAGTGCTACAGTTCATCAATGGGACATAAAAAAAACTTATTCATTATCTAATTATACCAATGTAGCAAATACAAAAAACATGAACTATGCATTTGCAGATACTGGGACATACAATGTTAGATTCATCGCCTCCACTTCGACAAGCTCGGTGTTCGACACTATTCTTAAAACAATAACTATATACCCAAAAATAAATAAAAACTTCTTAGGTAAGGATACAACATATAGCCAAGGCAGTATTATCAATAAAACATTAAAATCACCACAACCAAGCCATTGCCAAGTGTGGCAAGACAGTTCGGGACTAAGCACCTACACAGCAACTAAAAAAGGTATTTACACATGTAAGGTAACAAATAATGCATTTTGCGAAGTGATGGATACGATAGAGATTAAAGAGTGTTTAAATCTTACACAACCTAGTATTTACCATAGTAACAAAGGAGATACACTCTTTTGTAATCATATCATAGCAGATACATTTATATGGTTTAAAAATGATGTTGTATATAAAACTACAACTACAAATAACACAAATGAAAGTTTTATAAAACTTACTGATACAGGAACATATCGAGTAGAAGCAATTAAATACAATCATTGCAATCGTTCAAGTTCTAATTTTAGAATAAATAAATTAAGTATAAATAACTTAACACTTCAAAACTTCAATATTAAGGTTTATCCTAATCCAAG
>CAYVDH010000316.1:0-1862 GCA_964450355.1 uncultured Flavobacteriaceae bacterium | reverse complement strand
TTGCTTTCAAAACTAGGACGTCCTTCTTTTTTTTGTACTTGTACTTGAAAATTCAATTTAGACAAATCTAAATGCTCTACAAACGAATCAACAAATCGTACAGGATTGTCTTTGTCTATCATGCTCTCAAAAGATAGCATTTGTAATTGTTCACGAGGTATGCCTTGCTGGTGTTTCATCTTAAGCATAAAATTAATACTTTACACTTTGACTTTCGATTGATTTTATCTATCTTCGATTGGTGCAACACATTCAGTTTTTTCACAGACTGCCGTTAGCGGTCATTGTAGAAAGACACGACAACCACCAATTGACAATAGTAAAATGGGAAATGAAATCTCAATCTTTAGTCCAAAAATGAAATTATTTAAAATAAAACGATAAATAATAGTTGTTTTAATTAAATCATTCACTACATTTGCCCCGAACAAATAAATAATAATCAAATGGGCAAGACAAATTTCACAAAACCAATCTTCATTAAATTTATATTATGGGGAGCAATCTTTTTTTCGACAACAGCATTAATTTACCACATTCGTTGGTTTGTTCCTTTTTTGACAAACAAAATTTCTTATGTTGTCCCTAATGGACAATCACCATTAATTTGGTTTTTAGTTCAAATTTGTAACAACTTAATTTTTTTATTCGTTGGATATTTATTGATTAAGCTGTTCAACAAATTTCAACAGACAGGATTTTTTGACAAAGAATGTATTGTAGTTCTTGACAGAATAATTATTTCTAGTATTGGACTTGCTATTTTAGGAGTTATTAAATTAGGATTTAGTAACTATAACGACATTCAAGTAAGTGAAATAAATGCAGTAAGTGGACTTAATTCATTTGTTAGGTTTTTTACAAACATTTTAGTTTTCAAAGAACCACAAACAATGTATTTACTCTTAGCGACAATTCTTTGGACTGTAAAACAATTTGTAAATAATGCAATATTTGTAAAAACAGAAAACGAAAAATTCATTTAGAATGGCAATCATAATCAATTTAGACGTTATGATGGCTAAACGCAAAATGTCATTAAATGAACTTTCTCAAAAAGTTGGTTTGACAACTGTGAATTTATCTATTTTAAAAACGGGGAAAGCAAAAGGTGTGCGATTTGACACACTTGAAGCAATTTGTAAAACACTTAATTGTCAACCAGGTGACATTTTAGAATATAATGCTACTCAAACTGAAAATTAAGTGGCGGAAAACAACGAACCGCTAACATGGGTTTGGCAAAAGTGGGGCTTTAGTACTAGGCTGAACATTTGTACTTTCTATTAGCTTTTGTACTAAATTTAAACTTTAATACTTTCTAAACCCCACCTTCGCCAAGCCCAAAAACGTTAGGCGCAAATATCGAAATCTCCTATATGACGGACGACAAAAAGAAGAAATTTGTATTTATTGGATTTGTAATAATGTTTTCCTGTCTTGCTTTATATACCGGTATTGTAATTGCTGAATTTTATGTGTCTAAATATGGTGAAGTAGCAGATGCTAAAATCATTAACGTTTCAGATCTATGCAAACAAAAAAACAAGTATTTGACTATATCAATTGACTCAAAAGAAGAACGAATTCAGGTGTATGGTCCAAATTGTAAAAAAGAGGAATATATTCTTGGGTCAAATATACAAGTTAGACGAAGTCGGTTATTGCATATTATCACGCTTCCAAATAATCTTGAGGAAACAAGGTTGATTGTTTTTCCTATTTTTACTTTACTAGTATTACTCGGCTTATTATCAACCATCAGAAATAAGAATTCTGAAAATTCAACAAAACATTAAATTGCGCCTAACAGCGGGTTTTGTGCAATGGCCATCAGAATATATTCTCATCGACAGAATAAA
>CAYVDH010000315.1:0-1875 GCA_964450355.1 uncultured Flavobacteriaceae bacterium | reverse complement strand
TGAATTAAGCGAAGTTAAATCTTCTTGTTGTACTCCAGGTGGAGGTTGTTGTTAATCTAATTTAACAATGGAGACATGCATCTTACAACATGATTATGAATAAATAGAATGTAAATTAGAAACTAATAGTATCTCTATTTTAATAATAAGCCAATATCACTAATATTAGTAATGGCAGGGAAAAAACACGACTTTAATGCAGTTAGCTAGGGAGTGTAAAATAAACAGTTATTTAAAAATGAATTAAGCCTTTTTTAAGGGCATATAATACAAGTTGGATTCTATTGTTTACTTCTATTTTTTCACAAAGTCTTTCACGATATCCATCAATTGTTCGAATTGATAAACACATAATATCGCTAATTTCATTGTGATTATATCCTTTTGATAAGAGTTGAATGTATTTTATTTCTCTTTCATTTAATTCATATTCTTGAGTATGATTAAAAGCAAGGCGATTTTTTTCTGCATTTTCAATTTTGTTTTGAACATTTTTGCAATAGTAATACCCCTCTGTACAAACAATTTTTATTATATTGATTAATTCTTCGGGTTCTATAGATTTAAAAATATAACCCCTAGCTCCATTTTTAACCATATTCCATATTGTTTGTTCATCTTCTTGCGATGTCAAAATAATAATTTTAATACAAGGGAAGTTAATTTTTAAATACTTTAATGTTTCTAATCCGTTCATATCAGGCATAGAAGCATCTAGTAAAATTACATCAGGTACAAATATTTCTAAACTTTCTATTAGTTCTTTTCCATTAGAAGACTCTTCTATTTTAGTAAACATATTATCAGAAGATAAAATTGTTTTTATAGCTTTTCTAAACAAAGGATGGTCATCTACAATTCTAATACTAATTTCCATTTTTTTATGCTGCAAATTTACGCTATAAATGTAATTTTTAATTTTAATTAAAATTTACAAGGGTATAAATTAAAATACAGATAATCAAATGTATAAATAAAAAATATTGCCATATTGTGTATAGTAAAATAGAATTTTGTGATTCATAAATTACGTATTTTTTAGTCTGTAAAAATGGAAGATGTTATTTTTTGAAATTTACTGTGAATTTTGAACCTTCGTTAATTTTTGATGAAACTTCTATTTTACCGTTATAGAAATCTACGATTTTTTTACAAATTGCCAAGCCAATTCCACTGCCTTCCACTTTATTAGAAGCTCTTTTAAATGCATTAAAAATTTCATTAATATATTTACTGTCAATACCAATGCCATTATCTATTACATTGTAAGTAATTTTATTATTTTCAATGCTGCCATTAATTGTTATTTCACAAATTCTATCATCAGCTCTATAGTTAATTGCATTTGTAATTAGGTTTTGAAAAAGATGTTCAATTAGAGAGCGGTGAGCTATAATGTTTGGAAGACTTTCAATTGTAATTTTAATATTGTTGGCATCAATGATTGTTTTGTTTAAATTAATAAAAGTTTTAACAATTTTATTGACATCTACTTCTTCTGATTCTGCCAAATTTTGATCAAGTGTATATAGTTTTAATAAGTCTGAAATAAATTCATTAATTCTTTCAGATTCTTCTTTCAGTAAGTTTATTTGTTCATTTAATACTATGTTATTATTTAATTCATTTTTACCAGTATATTTAATTGAGTTTAACGTTTGATAAATACTATTAAGGGGCCCTTTAATATCATGTGCTACAAGATGGGCAAAATTTTCTAAATTATTATTAATATTTAGTAGTTCATTGTTTTTTTGATTAACAATAAGATTTGATTCTTTTAAAAGTATATTTTTTGTTTCAAGCAGTTTTTTGCTTTTTCGGATATTGTAAAAAAAATAAAATAAGAGCATGATAAATAAAGCTAAAACAATA
>CAYVDH010000314.1:0-1887 GCA_964450355.1 uncultured Flavobacteriaceae bacterium | reverse complement strand
AACGAAAAGAGAGGTGCATCCTCGTTACGCTGCGCTAAACGAGGACGAGAGAGGGGGAATTTAGAAAGCACAGACTGGTTGCCTGTAAGAGCTGATAATAATTATCCTAAACAACTACTTGGTTTTAGAAGAGAAACTAATGGTAAATATTACCCGGGAGCAATGTACAGAGCCAGAAATGCTAATCAAAATTTCAAAACAGATAATAGCATCGAGCAAGCTATGATGAATATTAAAGAGGAAAAAATCTTAATCTATCCAAACCCAACAACAGGAACAATCAACTTTATATCATCAGAAACACCCTACACAAATGCCACAGTAGTAGTATATGATTTAACAGGTCGTGCAGTTTCTAAAGAAATTTTCAATGGCTATACTAACAGCATTTCACTTTTAAATCATCCTAAAGGAATGTATTCCGTAAAGATAACGCAAGGTGAAACAATTACTAATCATAAAATAATTTTACAATGAAATCAATAAAAGTATTTTTAATAGTAAGCGCATTTGCGCTTACTATTTCTTCTTGTCAAAAACAGAAGTTGGAAAGGTTATCTGGGACGTGGACACATTTGTATTTTGATGTTAATCCAAATGATGGTATCATACCAATACAATATGATAGCATAACTCTTGGCTGTAATTATTTTAGAATGAAACAAATTTATACAGATGATGTTTATATACAATCGTGCCAATGCTTTTCTCAAACAGACTGGATTTCAGGAACATACACAGTTGTTGGGAATAAAATTCTGTTTGATGGTATATTTGAAGATTCTGTTTTTATTGACTTTTCTACAAGTACTGACACAATTTACAAATACAAAACCACTTTCAAATTCTGTGTCAACGAAAACAAATTAAAACTTGTGGGTCCAGACCAATCAATTAAGGAGAATGGTATAGAATGGAAAAAAATTTCAGATATTAAGTGCCAATAGCACCTCACATAACAAGGTATTTGTGAAAGAGCGGGTGAAGTCGTTTGTGAACGTATTGCCCGCTCTTTTTATTTATCCTTTTAAATTAAAATTGGCCTCCAAAACCGCTCCTTCATAAATACCCAAAACGTTGGCTGCAACCTTATTGAAACACCTCATTACTTTTAAAATTTTATGGTTTGACATACAGATTTACAATATTGACTCTTTTAGTTGTTTTACTTTTTTCTTGTAACAGTTCGAAACAGAAAACAGTTGAAAAGAATTTCAATAGATTACTTCAAGACACAACAAACAATCATAGAGCAAAAGGAGAACTAAATCAACTTGAACACTACAACAATATTTGTAAAGCAATAAATTTAAACAAACTTTATGACGGTGTTGACAGCTTTGAAGTTAGATTGTGGCGACAGTTTTCAGTTTTTGGTATGGCGACAGACGAAGAAATTTATTCTCTAAAAATAATTGACACAACAGTAAGTTTAACATTTTATAGAGTATACTGTACACAAGAAAATTATGACAATCCAAATTGGAGAAATTGGAATCCGTTTACAAATCCTAAAATTGACAGTTTTATTGCTGTTTCAAAAACATTCAACTCATCATTAGTAGATAGTTTGAACTTAAAAAACCTTTGGAATTTGAAAACACAAAGTTCTTTAAATATTTCTGACAGCATTGGTTTCCTTGACGGAACAACGACAAGTATTGAAATAAGTTCAAAAGAAAAATATAAATTCATAAGTCATCACGTTGCTTATGCTTACTACGAAAAGACAAAAAGAAATGAAATTAAAAATTATATTGATGAATATGACAAGCTAATAGGTTTCTTTCAATCAAAGAAAATATATGACCACAATTACTAAAAAGGCAGCAGCCAACACGAACTGTGCAGAAAACCAAATAAATTAGGCTATTTTTTGCAAATAGT
>CAYVDH010000313.1:0-1943 GCA_964450355.1 uncultured Flavobacteriaceae bacterium | reverse complement strand
TAAAAAAGGAGTATCAAGAACAGCAATAAGAGCCTTAAATAAAAAACCACTTATTAACAAACTTGAAAATAAATCCCAACTTAAAATATTAAAACTACACAGCAAAAATAATACCGCAAATGTATCTACAAACTGAGAAGTAAAGGTTGAAAAGTTGTTTCGCACCCACAGCATTTTTCCTTTGGTTACTTTTTTCCAAAAATGAAAGATATAAATATCAATATATTGTGCGGCTAAATACGCCAACATGGAAGCTAAAACCGCTAAGGCAGTTTGTCCAAAAACTTTAGTAAAAAGACTATCGTCAACCGGTGATGATGCAATTGCGGGAGCATTGTTGGCAACATATACAATGAGTAACGAAAAAACAGAAGCAAAAATTCCGGTAGTCACAACTTGATTTGCTTTCTTTTTTCCGTAAACTTCTGAAATAATATCTGTGATTAAAAAAGTGATTGGATAGGGTAGAATTCCCACCGAAATTTCAAATCGATAAATGCCAAAAAAATCCCAATAAAAAAATTTTTGAAAAATTAAATTGGACACAACCAGTGAAGCAATAAATAATGCTCCTAATGTGAAATAAATTTGATAAGCAAAGAGTTTGTCTTTTGTTTCCAAGTTTTTTTAACAAATGTAAGGATATTGAGCAACAACAGTTGTTAATGAAATCAAAAAAACCTGACCGTTTTGGATCAGGTTTCAATTTATTGAATTTTAATTTCAAAAGGTATTGAAGTTTGTATTCCTTTTTTTGCCGTTACTTTTTTTATGATTTGAAGTGTTTGATAAGCTTCTTCTCCAATTTCTTCTTTTATCAATTTTTCTTTGTTTTTGGCAAAAGGAATTCCATTTTGATCATTCAAAAACTCCATAAAGGTTTTCTCAAATTCAGGATAGTTAACGGTTTTGTATTTTTTGATTTTTGCCAATTTAGCGGCTTCTTTTAAGGCAACATCTAATCCGCCTAATTGATCCACTAAACCATTTTGCAATGCTTCTGTTCCGGTCCAAACTCTTCCTTGTGCAATTGCATCAACTTGTTCAAAAGTCATTTTTCTTCCTGCAGCCACGCGGTTTACAAAAACGGTATAAATGTTTTCAACCGACTCTGTAGTTACTTCTTTAAATTTTTCGTCTATCGGTTTAAATGGGCTATAACCTGCTGCATGATTGTGTGATTTTACCTGAGAAGTATTGATACCGATTTTTTTTGACAATTCAGTCATATTGGGTAATACGCCGTAAACACCTATTGAACCGGTAATTGTGCTCGGTTCAGCAATAATTTTATCAGCATTACAAGAAATATAATATCCACCGGAAGCGGCTAAATTACCCATAGAAACCACTACCGGTTTTACTTTTTTGGTCAATTCAATTTCTCTCCAAATCAATTCAGAAGTTAAAGCACTTCCGCCTGGACTGTCAACACGCAAAACTATTGCTTTTATTTTGTCATCTTCACGTGCTTCTTTCAAAGAAGTCCTCATGGCTCCTTCACCAATGATGTTTACATCACCTTCACCACCCATAATTTCACCTTGAGCATAAATAATCGCAATTTTATCTTTGCTATCTACTTTTTGAGGTGTTTTGGATACATTTTTAGCATAATCCATAATAGAAATACTGTTGTAATCTTCGTCTTTTTTAACTTTCAACGCTTTTTTGATTCCGTCATGGTATTGATCTTCGTAGCCAATTTTGTCCACCAATTTTGTGTTCTTTGCCATTTCCGGTGTTCTAGCCGCTAAATCATTCGCAATTCCATTTAAAGCTTCTACGGTAATATTTCTACTTTTTGAAATATCAATTACAATGGAACTCCAAGCCGAATTCAATAAAGCGGTAATTTGCTCTCTATTGGCTTCACTCATTTCGTTTTCTAGGTAAGGCTCAACGGCACTTTTGTATTTTCCGTGACGAATTACTTCCATTTT
>CAYVDH010000312.1:0-1954 GCA_964450355.1 uncultured Flavobacteriaceae bacterium | reverse complement strand
ATACTTTTATTAGGCAAATATAATCATTTTATTGATATTTACGGATATACAGTTTTATTTTTATTCATAGCAAATATATTACAATAAAATCCAACAAAACAATAGGTAAAATTACCTATACGGCTTTATCTTTGGATTAAATTAATTGCCAAAATTGCAATTTTGTAAAATATTATGAAGCATGGGTATAGTTTTTAACCTTTTTTACGTGTTTTTAAATATTGATGAAATTCTTTCAATTCATTCGGGGTCATGTCTTTTAGAATATTAAACACATCTGATTCATTTTGACTCAATTTATATAGCTGTGCCAACGGATGTGAGAATCCAATGCTCTTATTTGGGTCTTCGATGTAAAAATACAAATCATTAGGCGTACATTTTAATGTTACACATAATTTTTCCATGTATTTATTCGTCATGGAACAGGGTTGTCCTTTTGATAATTTGCTAGATAAATTATTTGGCAAACCAACGGTTTTATTGAGGTATGAGTGTACTGTCTTGATTCCCCTTGAACTTAAAATGGGGCGAATATCAAATACTAATTTCTCTTTTCCTGTATTCCTTAATTCTTTGTTTTTTGAATTTATTCCCATTTTTTTATTTTTTTTTCTGCAAACTTAATCTTTTATACCAATTTTAAAACAAGTACTTTAATTTCGGTCGTATTTACTTTAATTCCAGTCGCATTTGATTTAAAACCAGTCGCACTTGATTTAAAACCGGTCGCCTATCTTTTAATTCCTAAAACACTTGATTTAATTTCTAAATCCTTTTTTACCTCCGCAAAAGCATTTATACAATTTTCTTGCGTGGAAAATCGATTATAGACTAAAGCGAACTATTTATAGACTAAAAAAAACAATATCAAGTACATAGAACACGTTATAATTACAATATTTAACATTAATATTATTAAAAAACCAATTTATCATTTATGAACTCAATTAGTGAAGATTATTTGTTTATGTATCTTAAAGTAAGAAATCATTATTTAGCCAATTTCTCTGTTATGGATACTGTTACCACCTTGCAAGCCGAATATGTTAGCTTTAATCAAAAAGTGGACACATTCATCAATCTATTGGCTAATAGCACTGCCGACACTAGCGGTTATACTGCTGACAAAGAAAACAAAAGAATAGCTCTTGAAAACCTATCTTTAAAAATAAGCAATGCTTTATCTGCTTATGCAATAAGTATTAACAACAGTCAATTACACAAGTTAGCAGACTATCCTACTAGTTATTTTAAAAAAGCTAGTAGCGAAGATTTAATTGCAAGGGCTAAAGCTCTGTATTTACAGGCTTCACCTGTTTTTGGATTATTAATTCCATTTGGTGCTACTTCTACCGATGTAACGAATCTAAATTCAGCATTAAATGCCTTTGTATTAGCTAACCCACAAGTAAGTGTAGCCATAGACATTAGAAAAGAAAATGCTGTGGAAGCTGAAAAAACAAGAATTGCAATTTTAAATCAATTAAACAATAAAATAGATGTTTTAGTAAGAGTGTTTGAAACTACTAATCCTTTGTTGTATAATTTGTATTTAAGTGCAAGGGCATTAGATACGACAGGAAGTCCAACAGCTCCCAATTTTGAAGGCTCAGTTACTGGTTCTAGTCCTATTGTAATTACAAGCATTCCATACAGCAGCAGCCGAGAAATTAAAATTCAAATTATAGGTGGTAATGCCATTTGGGGATTGAGCAACGTAGTAAGTACAATTGAACACTCTATACCAATATCACCAAACGACAATCCAAGGTTACAAAGCAATACCATTGGTCCAAATGGTGACAACATCATGATACAAACCACTAACCCTAATGATATTGTATCTTTTAAACTGTGGTTGTACGATATGTAAGTTTAAAAACTTGAATTCAACAAAAAAAGCCAAGCAAAAATGCTTGGCTTTTTTAATTATTAATTGTTTATTATAATT
>CAYVDH010000311.1:0-1960 GCA_964450355.1 uncultured Flavobacteriaceae bacterium | reverse complement strand
AAAGATGCCAGAGGCAAAGAAATTGCTCACTCGCAAGATGCGAGCGTGAGCAGGGTTAGATGAAGGATTAGAAGATCCTCCATATTATGATATAGACTTGGAAACAGGAGAAATAAGAGAATTATATTCTCATTTATCAGAATGTGTTACTTATTATGTAAATAGAGTAAAAGCAGGTAGAAATCCATTTTAATAAATACAATGTTACTCAATGTAATTGAAATAATGGAATAGAAAAGGATACAAAGAAATATGAACATAGAAATTTTAAAATATTTGGAAGAAAATCCTGAAGCATATCCTAATGATATTGAAGATAAACACCCAATCGAAGGCTTAACCATTCCTCAAATAGAAGCCTTAGAAACTAAATACAATGGAGGTAATCCTTTTCCTAAAGCCTTACGAGAGTTATTATACTTGGCGGGTAATGATTGTTATGTGTTAGATAATGGTGGTTTTGATTCTCAAGACGAATTACAATCTAGCCAAAGAGAATGGATGGATGAATATAATACATCTATTTCTCGTCCTTTTTTTATTGTTGATTTAGTAAGCGATATGGAGAATTTTGCATTTATTTATACAGATGTTCAAATAGATGACCCAATGGTTTACCATTTCACAATTGATTCAGGAGAAATATATGAATTAGAAAAACTAAAATCTTATATCAATTCTAGTATTGATATGATGAAAAAAGGCTTAAATCCATTTTAAAAAATAAAAGGCTTCTTTACATATCATCGTTGCAATTAAATTGACTTGTCTTGGTACTTTTTTTTCATCAACTCTATCTTCTTTTTGAATTTTGAAACTAAAAATTGAGGGCTTAGAATTTTTAAGTTTTCACCAAACCCCATCAATTCTCTTTCCAATTCAAAATTTACAATGACTTGGATGGAAAATCTAACATGGTGTTCTTCTTCCTTTATGATTCTCTGACTTGTGTGCAATGGTTTAGTGATGATGTATGGCGCATTCAATTTGTCTATTTCAAACACAATCTGATGTGCTCTGCTACCTGTGTTTTTTGTCACCCCAATTAAATCGTTGTAATACGAGTCGAAATCTACTTCTGGGGCTTCTTTAAAAGTTTCGTTTTCTAATGGTTGAAAATTGATAATTCTATCTAATGCCAAATTGATTATCTCTTTCCCATTTTTTGCTTTAACAATTAAAAACCACCTATTCCTGTATTCTTTCAATAAGTAAGGATAATAGATTTGATGTTTTGATTCCTTAGCTTTAAACGATTTATATTCTATTAGTAATGGCATTTGATTCAATACAGCTTGATACAAGGGGTTGATAAAATTAATGCCTTTTAGTAATTGATTGGTTTCAAATTGTATGCAGTTTCTGCTTTTATGACTGTTTTTGTTTAAGTTGTTTTCAAGTTTTGTAATCATCTCGCTCATCTCGTCAAAATAATTAAAGCCATTAAATTGCTTTAATAAGCCTACTATTTCATTCAACTTATCTACATCCGCTTGGTTAATGGGCGCATTCGTGATGCTGTAATCTTTGTCTTGGTATGAATAATATTTTCTGTCTTTTACCACTATAGGGGCATTGTAACCCAACTTGTCACTTCGCATCAATTGAAGGTCTCCTTGTATGGTTCTTTTTGATATGCCCGTTGTAATGCCCTCGTATTCGTACAATGCATCGGATACTTTTTCAATTAAATCATCTAAAGTCCATTTTCTAAATCTGTTTTTTAAACATTCGTCAATAGTTTTGTATCTGATTAAAGCTAATTTATTGGTTGACATACAGTGTTCAAAAATACGATTTATTGCGAATTGTAATTGCGCAGTTTATTTTTTTTATTTTTTAAATTCCTTATTAATCAATTTTTTATTGTTAATTGGGGTGAAATTTTGATTGCGCAAATACCTTGCATTTATGTCACCTTATTTTTTCAGATAAAAAAAAAAAAAAAAAAATAGAATTT
>CAYVDH010000310.1:0-1963 GCA_964450355.1 uncultured Flavobacteriaceae bacterium | reverse complement strand
CGAATAGCCATTTTGTAGCAAATGTTTCGCCAAAGGCATTCCTAACCAGCCGCAACCTAAAATGCTAATTTGTTTCAAGACTGTCTTTTTGAGTGATTAAAGAATCTATTTCGGTTGTTAGACTTTCTTTGATTTCAACTGTTTTTGCTTTGTTTTTCTGAAGTTTTTTCTTCACAACAATCGCATCGTTTAACACAAAAGGCATTGGAATAAAAGCATCCGGTCGTTTTGGAATACTAAACTGCGGATTTTCTAATAAATCAAACGAAGAAACCATAATGTCTAATTCTAATTCGTCGTCTTTGTGAATTTGAAAACTCAAGGTCAACGGTTTGTTGTTGATTGGATAATAATTCAACACATTGGATTTTTTTCGTTTAAAAAAGCTTCCTTCTTGGTTGATGTTTTTGATACCATTGGCTTTTAAATGATGTATTTTTAATTTCTCCGGAGCAAAAACATCCATTCGGTTTACTTTTCGGTTGGCATCGATTCTTACAGTAACTGCTCGTTGATTGCCCACAATAGTATCTCTTAGAAATGTAAAAGTAGGTTTGGCAATGTTTTTCTTTGGAGCTTCAGCCGAAAAACTAAACCCTGAATTGTATTTACTTGACAATCCGTGTTGGTTTAAACTATTGTCTAAATTCGGTTTTTCGCCTAAATAATTCTTTGTCCATTGGTCTAAAACTTTATCATAGGTTGCCCAGTTGGCTTGGTCTTTATCGGCATCATACACATACAACAAACTGTTAGGTTTACCTTTTCCTTTTTCAAATTTACCATCAAAATGGGCTTTGATAAAAAATCCGATGGAAATGATAAACAACAACGTTCCCCAATTGGCTTTTTTTGAAAAATTGCCAAAAACAGGCAATAAAAGTGCAAAAGTAAGCACTACCAAAACGGCACTTCCGGCAAGCATTTTTAATCCTAAACCAATTGGAAACAATTGAATAAACGGAACCAAAATCAGTAAAGCCGGAATGCTAAAAGCTACATTTATAAACGGATTTGACTTTTCTTTAAACACAAAAAACGCAAGTGTAAAAACAGCAAAATAGGCCGGTAAAACAAAAAATGCGGCTCCTTTTAAATAGAAACAAATTAAAAAATTGATGATGAACCATAAAAATACCGGAGCTACAAAATGGCTTGGCACCAATTTAATTTTGGTGAATTTGGCATATATCCAAAAACAAATGGCCAACGACAGTAACACAAATGCGGCAATATAACTATGACCGTTATAGGTGAATCCGTGCAACATATCTTGGTATTGCGGATAAAGCGACTTAATCATTTCCCAACCAAAAAAAGTAACCAATCCAACAATAATGAGAGACAAAAACAAAGGTGCAAATCCGCGGATGACTTCTTTAAAATCTAATAAATGTTTACCTAAACCAATGGTAACAACACCAAGGAAAAGTACAAAAGCAACAATTAAAAGTGGAAAATTCCATGAAAACGGATAATGAAAAAATTCAATAGGTGAACTAAAATAGACATGATCGGTTTCTGTTTTGAGTTCATTTAAATTGGCATTGGCATAAAAGCTCAACAACGGCATTAAATAAGTTGCTTGATGCTCAATAGATTCCGGTGTAATGTTTTCAAAATTATCTTGAACTGTGTGATAATCAAAATGATCATCGATAAAGGCAAAATTGAAACCGGGAATATCGGCTTTTTCGCGAAAAGCTGTTAAATCGGTATCGTTGGGTAACATTTTATAAATGCTGTACATCAAGGAATTAGAAACCGGATATTTGGGATTGGCTTTGCTAAAGGTTTTAATCAAATTGGCATTTCCGCCGTTGGTTTCTGCCAACATCATTGATGGGCCAGCTGTTCAACAAAATTCAAAATTGATAACTAAACCCACATCTTTTGCCCAAGGATGTTATGAAGCAAAAGCATAGGCTCCGTTTAAACCCAATTCTTCTGCATCTGAAAAAAC
>CAYVDH010000309.1:0-2024 GCA_964450355.1 uncultured Flavobacteriaceae bacterium | reverse complement strand
TGGGATTACCCTCTTGATTTATCAATCAAAATTCCTAATGCGTAATCTGGGATTATGAGAAATATAGGACTTTATATCGCCATTTTTGGTATCGCTTCAATCGTGCTTTCTTTCATGGACATGAACCTGAAAATTTTAAAGTGGGTAGATAATTGGGGTGAAACCACAGGTTGGATTATCCGTATTGGTTTGGTAGTAGTTGGTGGAATCATTGCTTTGATAGGGCATAGCAGACAGTCTAACAACACCCAATCTTAACTAATTTTTGCTGTTTTGATTCAATAACGAAAAATACAAATTTTCGTATAAGGGGAGAATTTTGTCTATATGAAACTCGTGTGCTTGTTTCAATGCATTGGATTTAAATTGGTTAAGTGTCTTGTCATCTGACAATATTTTTAATGCATTTTTACTCATATCATCAATATCACCTACGGCACTCATATATCCAGTAACACCATCTATATTCACTTCGGGAATTCCGCCAGCATTGGTACTTATCACTGGCACTTCACAAGCCATGGCTTCTAATGCTGCAAGTCCAAAACTCTCAGTTTCGGAAGTCAATAAAAACAAATCGCAAACAGATAGAATTTCTTCAATTTGTTCCTGTTTACCTAAAAAAGTAATTTTATCACAAGCTTCAATTTCACGGCATAACAATTCAATGTTGGTTCTTTCGGGACCATCGCCTATCAACAAGAGTTTCGCAGAAATTTTATTTGCTATTTTAGCAAATACACGAACTACATCTTCCACCCTTTTTACTTTTCGGAAGTTGGAGGTGTGAACTATAATTTTCTCACCATTAGGAGCAATGGCTTGTTTAAAATGTTCCTTTTTTTGTTTAGTAAAACGTTTAAAATCAATAAAATTTGGAATCACATGAATGTTTTTACTGATGTGAAAATTCTCTAATGTGTCTTGTTTTAAACTTTCTGATACTGCAGTAACAGCATCGGAATGGTTAATAGAATAGGATACTACAGGTTCATACGTAGGGTCCTTTCCAACTAAGGTAATGTCAGTACCGTGTAAGGTGGTGATGATGGGAATGTTGATTCCTTGTTCTATCAATATGTTTTTAGCCATTAATGCAGCACTGGCATGAGGTATAGCGTAGTGCACATGTAATACATCCAATTTATTTTGTTTTACAATGTCAACTATTTTACTGGCTAATATGGTTTCGTAAGGCAAGTACTCAAACAAGGGATATTTGTATATAGAAACTTCGTGGAAAAAGACATTGGGATTAAAAAAATCCAATCTGGCTGGTTGGCTATAACTGATAAAATGTACCATGTGGCCTTTATTAGATAACGCCTTACCTAATTCTGTAGCCACCACTCCACTTCCACCAAAGGTTGGATAACAAACTATTCCAATATTCATTTATTAAGCAAAAGTAATTAATTAAGATTAGAATTTATGTAGAATTTCCTTTAATTATTTTTTAATTTTTAAACCTCTAGTTGTTATAATTTACAAAAATTAATTATCATTGTATATTCATTATGAAATACTTAGAAATTATTTTAATACCTGTTTGCATTTTAGCAATTATTTTAAATTTAACAAACATTACTGGCGGTGTTTTATTGACTTTTATTGCATTGTTGTTACTTGCAATTTTATATTTAATTTTCAGTTTTGCAATTTTCAACAACATTTCTTTAATCAATACTGTTGATCCTGAATCTTATAAATCTATTAGTATATCAAAAATACTAGGTGCTATAAGTGCAGGCGTAGCTCTTTTTTTAACAATAATTGGTGTTTTGTACAAAGTTAGTTTTTGGGAATATGCTAATAATATCCTTGTTTTAGGATTAATTTGTTTATTTCTTAATTTGGCCATCAATTTAATTGGCTATTTTAAAAATCAAAACTATTTTTATTCAAAAATTATAAAAAGATTAGTGATTTTTTTCATTTTAGGATTTGTTTTATTACTCAATAGTAAGGAATCCTTATTTCATTTTAAATATAGAAACAATCAAGGGTATATAAAAGCAGTTCAA
>CAYVDH010000308.1:0-2028 GCA_964450355.1 uncultured Flavobacteriaceae bacterium | reverse complement strand
AAATTTCACGCATTTGCTGGACCCCAGCCGCACAAGTGAGGTTTGTTTTAAAAGTATAGTTTTAAATTTACTCTAATATTTAAGCAACCAGATCATTAAAAAATCACTAATTATCAAATTCATTCGGGAAGTCCCGTTCAAGGATTTTATGAAAAGGATTGCAGATATTAATACGAAGAATTAAGAATTTGAACGCAGAATATGGAAAGTAAATTATAACTCATTTAACAAATCCTTTGCTGGGCAAGCTTTTAATTTTCCTTGTTTTACTAGAGTTAAATTGTCAACAGCCTCTTTAATTTTTCCCATTAACAACGCTTTTTTGTTGGAAATAGTAGTAGCATTTACATATGAAAGGTATTTAAGTACTTTAAGTAAATGCATTGCTTTGTTGTCTTTAATATCTAATAATACTTTCATTTGCTTAGCATTATTATTTCTAAGATAAAAAATTAATACTTAAAAATCAAATATTATATACTTTGTAAGATGATTTATCTAATTTTGCTTATAATTGAATAAGAATTCTATTGTCAAATATGATAGTGCGAATTGTAAAGCGGAGATTTATGTACCAGTTACAGAGAATTATGAATTATTTAAACACGTTATTATATTTAATTTATAGAATGATTTAAGATAAATTAGTTAGGACACAAATGAGAACAATCATTTTAAAATATACCATTTCAATAATAGTTATCATTTTTTTAGTATTAGCCATCATGGCATTTGATAAAAAAATATTAGAAGAAGATAAGTTATTGTTAAAGACAAGATTTAAAACTTGGGGAATAATTCAGGATGTTTATCATAGTAAGTCTGGACACAAAGTAGAAGTGTTGTTTTATTATAAAAACAAATCATGTGAATTTTCTGATTTAGGATTTGCAAATAAAATAGATGAAGGCAATTATTACTCAATTGCAATTGATACGAATGATATTGAAAATAATCCTTTAATTGACTGGTCGGAACAAAGAATAATGCCTGACACAAATAATGTTTATATTGATGTTTTTGATTTTAATATTGACAAAGATACAACGGTAATGGGTTGGAATGAGATTTCATATACATATAAATACAAGAATAAAAAGTATAAAGGAACTAGATTTATTAAAAATGAGCTCTTAACAGATAGCTCATTTAACTCGTTAAAATGTCTAATCAATAAAAACAAACCCTTAAATTCTTATTTGTTTTGGCCTAATGAAATGCCACTTTTTTGTGAATAGGTTATTTATTTTATTTTTTTCTTCAAAGGTTCTCAAGCCATTCTAAATTTAAAATAATATATTGCCTATTTTTGTTAAAATTAAATTGAAAGTAGAGGATATGTTACAAGGTCTAAAAGTCATAATACATAGCCTTATTAATTGGACAGTTAAATCATTATTATAAAAATCAGTAAAATAAAATTTATGAAATTTAAATTATTTGTTTTGTTTTTAACAGGCTATTCTTGTAATCATTTCGACAAAAAAGTCTTAAATCAAAATCAAAGCAATAAAAATGAAATTATTTCACATTATGATATAAAAATATTTGAAAATGGGGTTATTGAGCTAGCTAAACTAGTACAAAATGAAGATACTTCCAAATTTCATGAAGTGCTAAAAAAATACCATTACAACATAGATTTTCAAGATAGTGTTTACAAGCAAACTTTGCTAATTTGGAGTTTGATTAACAGTAAATTCAAATCTACATATAAATTACTGAAAATGGGAGCAAACCCAAATTTATTTAGTAAATTAAGTGAAGAAGGGTCAGCATTAATAATAGCTGCAGCCAATTCAGATAGCAATATGTTGTTAACCTTATTGCGTTGTGGAGCTAATCCAAATTTTATAAATCCAAACTCAAATGCTTTATATAGTTTGCCACTTGAGTCCGCAATTAGAAATGATAAAATTGAAAATTTAAAACTTCTTTTAAAGTACAAAGCAGATTTGTACTTAAAACATAAATTTCGAATGTCATCTAATATTCCCTTAGATTTAGCATTTGATGAAAAAAAAAAAA
>CAYVDH010000307.1:0-2045 GCA_964450355.1 uncultured Flavobacteriaceae bacterium | reverse complement strand
CACGTTTGTCGTTCAATTTGTTTGTGTCGTTCACTACACTTGCAGGTAACGGTTTGCAGCTACACGCAGGTGGGGATTTTTAGCACTGAACTTCATTAAAAGTACAGAACTTGGATTTAGCACTTCACTTTCATAAATGCACTGAACCCCCACTTGCGTGTAGGTGCTGTTGTGCGTTCGGTGTTTTTCTTCGTCAAACATTTTCGATAGTTTGTGTCAGTAATTTCTTCGTCAAATCAAGGTCGGTTGTGTTATCATTCTTGATTGTCAAAAAATATTTTGTCTGCCAGGTTTGTGTTTTTTCCGCTTGTTTATTTGTTGTTTTGTCCCATGGTGGATAAACTCTCATCCCACGTTTTCCTTCTTTTCCTTTTCTTGTTATTATCCCTTTGTCAGCCAAAACCGATTTTGGAAAAATAAACTGTCCGAAGTTGTTTTCATTTCTTGCTGTTATAATTACGAAATCAAAATCGTCAGAAGTGTCAAACGGTTCTGTAATTCCATCTTTATTTCGTTTCCAAATCGTCACAAATTGTCCTGTTTTTGTCGGTGTGATTTTAGAAATTCGTTGTTGAACTCTCTTCCCGTTAAGTTCAAAAGTGCAAGCTCCGTATTCTGAACTTTCTATGTTCTGCTTCAAGTTTGACAAGTAAAAACCACATTTGTCATAAACCAATTCTTTTACAACATTTAAGTCGCTATGAATTGATTTTAAAAGTTTCAAAGTGTTTTCGTTTGTCATTTTTCTATCAATATTTTGTTAGTTCGTTTCTTGTTTGCAGTGTCGTTTTACACTGACGCACAACGGTCTGCAGCTACCCGAAGGGCGGGCACACCAGCAGAAATTGTTATAATATGTAAAACTATAAAATAATTACAAACTATCCAAAAAAAGGAAAAATTCCCGCCTTTCGGGTAGGTGTTGTTACCTGCTGGCATTCTATTCACTTATTAATGTAAACTTGGTTTTCTTTTTTGCTGTCATAACTCCTGTTGCGTCCAAACTCATAATTCCGTCATAAGAAATCCACCTCCCTTTGTCAACCGAAAACTCTGCAATTGCTTGATGTGTAAATTTCATCATTGTCTTTTGTTCGCCACCACCACCCATAAAACTTGGTGAATTAAAAGTCCCGTTAACATATTCAACAATATTGTATTTGATTACTGCAATTGTTTCTCCTTTATCCTTTTTAATGTCTGTCAGAGTAACTTCATTGATTTTATATGAACTGTCACAAACAAAGTTTTGGTCGTTAGCAATTAAACTAATGTCAAGTTTCCAAGTGTCACCAACTTTTACTGGTTTTGTCGGAAGCTCAAAAAAAGTAGAGATTAAGTTTTTTTGATTGCTCTTTACCCAAAAACTATGAATGCCACCAGTTGAATAAACTGAACCCCTAAGCATTACACCTTGGTTCATTGACTGCATCATTTTTAAAAATTCATTCGCTTTACTGTCTGTCGTATCATTTGCAACTTCTTTATTTTTTTCTCTCGGTCTTGTAGTCATAACTATGTCAATAATACCGTTGCCTTTGGTAGTAAGAGTTGAGATATAGTCCACATTTTGCATAGCCTTATTTAGCTCCTTAAAAAGGTCTTTGGTTTCAGATAACCCTTTTCGTGTGCTGTCAGAAAATGTTTTAAAAAAGTCGCCAAAATTCATTTCAACTTTGGATGTGTCAATGTCGCTCATAACTGTCAAGTAATTGAGTTTTTCTTTTTCTCCAATTTTCCATTTAAGGTCAACTGTTTGTCCAAAAGTCGTAATGGTTAAAAGTCCGAATACAATTGTCAGTAATTTATTCATTGTGTTGTGTCGTTGTTTATGCTTGCAGGTAACGGTCTGCACCTACCCGAAGGGCGGGACAGGAGCAGCAATTGTAATAAGATGTAAAACTATAAAATAAATACAATTTATCCAAACACTATCAGAAATTCCGCCTTTCGGATAGGTGTTGTTACCAGCTGGGCATTCTATCATTTATTGTTTCATCTTAGTTTTATTCCTTGTTTTTCAAGTTTGTCTGCCCCTGATAAAA
>CAYVDH010000306.1:0-2103 GCA_964450355.1 uncultured Flavobacteriaceae bacterium | reverse complement strand
GTGGTGTGAGAGGCTCTCCCTGCTAGTTTCTAGTGGGGCAGTCTACTCGATTAGCGGGTCGTGCTTCTTTCGTTCGTCTGTTTGTTGTCATTCTGTTTAATGTTTACTACTGTCGGCTTTGGTGTCTAACAATTGGTCAATTTTTAATTCTAATCTCTCTATTTTTTTCTCAAGTTCATCATTGTTGTCGCTTACCATAGCGTCAACAAAAATTGAGTTAACCAAAGAAAGTCCCAATATGCCACCACTTAATACTACAAATATGAAGTAGATGTATGTGAAAAATGATGTTATTGGAGAGAGTTCATTTGTTACTTGTTCGGGAATTTCAAACCATCCTTCAATAGTGAAAATTTTGAAAGTCGAATAAAGTGAAACAAGTGGATTGTTAAAATACTCTGGTGAACTCTCTTTGAAAAGATAGAATGAAAAAATACCAACGATAAAAATGTAAACAATAAAGCCAAGCATAACAATTATCGAAGCCTTTAATGCTCTTTTTATCCCCCGAATTAAATGGTCAATTCCCGGAATAAATTTTAAAAATCTAAACGACTTAAAAACTCTCATTACTCTAAATACAAGCAAAAAACTAAAGTCATGAATGTCTGCTCTAAATATGAATGCTAATAGTGCAGGAATTGAAAGAAGTATCAGGATAAAATCGAACTTGTTCCAATTAGAATCAAAATACTTTCTTCCATACACTGTAAGCTTAATGACTAACTCTGCAATAAATAGAATTGTAACTCCATTATCAAGCAGAGAAAGCAAAAAGTTGTTTCTCACACCGAGGTCAAATCCACTAATGAATATGATAACTGCATTTAAAATAATTAAAAGCAGAATTACATTGTCATTTAGAAACAGTCTCTTTAACATCAAAATTACTTTAGGCTGTTTCTTTTGATTTGTCGTAATTATCTATTATTTGTAATAACGAGTCCGAAAACTTGAAGATGTCATCCAATGTGCCAATTTCATTTCTTACTTCTTTCTTTTGTTCGTCAAGCGTTACGAAATATTTTTTAGAACCGTTTAAGTAAAGTCTGCAAATAGTCTTACGATTATTGTCGTCAAGTAGAATTGCGAAATACGATTGAGCATCACGATAAGTAACTCTTGCAACACTTATTTTTTGTCTTAAAATGGTTTTTACAATCATGAAGCCTTCAAGCTCTTCTTCTGTTGTTACAACCTTGCTTTCTTCAATTTTTGCTTGCTCGGCTTGAAGTGCTTCTTGCTCTTTATTTTTCTCGTCTTCTTTTGAAAGTGCTGTTTTAAGTCTTTCGGTTATTAAGTCGCTAATGTGTTGTTGGATTGATTTTTTTGTCAAGTTAGTAAACTGCTCTAAAACTTTAGCTGTAATTACACTTGGATAAACTTGTCTTGCAAAATGCTTTACAAAGTCAGGGCTTGGGTTTGCAAGTTCTTGTTGTAAAAGGTGTTTTAACTCGTTTGTATATTTTAATTCACTTGCTGTATTCGTAATGCTGTCAGCATCAAAAACAGTTTTATGAAATTTCTTTAATTCTTCGAGTTGATTGTCTTTTATCTCGTTAATATTGAACTCTAAAAATGGCTTTTCATCCATTTTGTTTGCTTCAACCAAGTCGGAATAAAAACGATAAGTAATACCGTTTGTCAGCAAACCAAATTTTGCTTTTGATACATGAAAATATCTGAGAAGTTGTCCGTCATGCAAATTCAAATTTTGTCCCCAATGTTTACACTCTACTAAAATTGTTGGGTTTCCGTCTTTGAAAATAGCATAGTCAATTTTCTCTCCTTTCTTTGTTCCAATGTCTGTAACATATTCAGGAACAACTTCAAGAGGATTGAAAACGTCATATCCAAGAGTTTGTAAAAATGGCATGATAAAAGCATTTTTTGTTGCTTCTTCTGTCTGAATTTGGTCTTTGAGTTTAGTTACTCTTTCTCCTAATTGTTTGATTTGGTCTTTAAAGTCCATAGTTATTTTGTTTTATGATTTTACTTGTTGTCAAAGGTAATATTTTCTTTAGGTGTCGCTGTCATAGCATGCCCGCTAACGTCAGACTGTGAAAAAACCTCCACAATCTTTTTAACAAATATAACGAAAAA
>CAYVDH010000305.1:0-2152 GCA_964450355.1 uncultured Flavobacteriaceae bacterium | reverse complement strand
CCCATGCGCTCTTTGAAGTGGGTGGGCAGTATAGGAGGAGTATGTAATCTTTTTTTGATTCAAGGATTGAGAATTTAGGATGATGATGGAGGTTTTTCCGTCTTTGCGAGTCTTAGAAACAAACTTTTATGGAAGTTAGAAAGTTTGATTATTTTTCATTGCAAGTTACGATTTGCTAAAGTTGAAATAGGGAGGATGGCTGCATTGCAAATGCAAAAAAAACATACTCGTTACCGCTGCGCTCAAACGAGTATGAGTGGGGGAAGAAATCAAAAAAACAGGAAAACTTTTGCTTTTTTCAAAACGGCTTTATCAAAAGCAAATACTTCAATTTTAAGCCTACAAATTTTAAGGGTCAAAAATAGTGTTTCAATAATTAGCGTGTCTTAAAACGCATCTAATGGAGTCGTTTTTTGCTTTAAAATTCTACTTTGGTTGTTTTTGGAGTGGTTGTGCAACAGCTACCGCTGTTAGCGGTAGTAGTTCTCTGTCCCACTTGTTAGTCATTTACAATTTCACAATGCTCCATCCTGATATTTAGGTTTACTTGTCCGGCAGCAAATAATGATTGATAGACACACTTTGCTGTCACCTTTTGACCAACAGATATGTTTTCAATTTCACTTGCATTGTCAACAAAGCACTGAACATTTTGGTAAGGGTGTCCCATACCAATATTAAAGAAAATGTCACCTGCGATGTTTCTACTAACATCGGCAACTTCACCTTTAATGTAGTAAACCTGTCCTTGAAATTTGTTGTCTGCTGAAACGGTATTTTTAGCATAATAAGGTGCAATCATTTCCAAGAATTGTCGAGGAGAATATGTTCTCGATTTTCTTTCCTTTAACTCGTTCTCCTTTTCAATTTTTGCTAAACTGTCCTGAACAAATTCATTGCGTGCCATTTCTTCCTCAGTTAATCCAGTTGCATTGACAAAGTTCTCGTCAGCCACAAAATCGTCAGGTTTGTTATAGTTACAACCTAATAGCAGGCAAGCAGATATTCCTACTAAAATGAAAAGTCTAATCCGCTTCATTGTTTTGTTTTTTTAGGTGAGCAAATATTTTTGTTTGAAATGTAAAACGTGTTGTCGGAAGAAACTATTTGCAACATAATTTTTGCATAAGTCGCTGTATGTTGTATGATGAAACTCAATACTGCTAATACCTTTCATAAGATTAGAAAAAAATGTTAAGTCGGCTTGATGAGAAGGGTATTCTTTTGTTTGAGCATAATTCTCTGGTTGCCAGTAAACGTAAATGAGTTTGGCTTTTTTGTCGTGTCTGTTGTTTAGAAGTCCGATAGTGTGTTTGATAAGTTGGGCTGTGTCTAAATGGGATTTAGCGTTGTTGTTGCGATAATGATTTACAATGCTCGGAAGTCCATTATCAATAGAAGATAAGAAGTTGTCAGAATAAGAAGCAGCAAACTCGGGCTGCTTAGGTGTCAAAGGTTCTAAGAATTTGCTCTCAATACCGATAATAAAGTTGTTGTTCTCTAAGTAAAAGACAAGGCTGGGCGGGTTTCCGCCCAGCCCTGTCTTTAGTTTTTTTTCAAACTGTCCAACCGTAAAATTGCTCTCACCAAAAAATGAAAATTTGTCAAGGTGTCGCTTGAAAAAGCCGAAAAAATTTACGCATAAAGCAGATGAAGAATGAAGTGCTTTAAACTTGCTTTCAAGTTCATTGCCGTCACCATTGTTTAGGTCGTCAAAAAAGTCTGCAACCGAAATTGTCGGAATTAAATTGTCCCTAAAGTCTGCAACGTAGCCTTCCGTATGGTTTGTCGGTAAACTGTCTTGTAGTTGTTTTTTAATTGTTTCTATTGCCATTGCACTTTCGTTTGTGTGGTGCGATACTATTCTGACTAACGTTTTGCTATAGACTTTAAAATCAGGTTGTTACAAATCCAAAATCTTCTTTAGTCAAGTCAAATTTAGCAATTTGTTTTTTAACTCTTGCGACCAGTTTTAGTTTTCTTTTTTCATCCAAAAACAGATAATCTGTTGGTGGCTTGTAGGGCATTTTTTTCACTATCATGTTCCATAGAATGACTGCCAATTTTCGAGCTGTTGCACTCACTGCTACAGTTCTTCCCAACTCGTACTCGTTTGAGCGCAGCGGTAACGAGTATGTTTCTTTTCTTTGCA
>CAYVDH010000304.1:0-2159 GCA_964450355.1 uncultured Flavobacteriaceae bacterium | reverse complement strand
AAAAAGAGATTTGGGAATAACTCCAAATCTCTTTGTTCAAAGTAATGTAATTTCTATTATTTTATAATTTCAATTTTTACAATTTTATTGAATTGATTAGAGTTCAATGCAATAAAATATACTCCATTATTTAAATTGGATAAATCCAAAAAGTATGAGTTTTTGCCCTGTCCTGTATTTAAATTTTCGCTCAACAAAATTTGTCCAAATACATTAAACACCTTGTAACTCAAAACCTCTGAATTGTTCATTACAAGTTCTAAATTGAAAACACCCTGATTAGGATTTGGATACACTGTTATGTTTTGTAAATCAGAATCAATGCTTTGGGATTTAAGTATATCCGAATGGTTAATGAATTCAATTTCTGTCCCGTTGGAATCAACTGTTATACTATCACAATAGGTTCCATCACAATCAATGTTTACTTCAGTGATGGTTAAACAAACTAAGTAAGTTCCTTTGTTTGCAAAGGTGGTAGAAGGCAAGGGATTGCTTGAAGTCGATAAATTACCATTCTTTAATCCATATTGCCAATAATATGTTGTATTATTTGTAATGCCTCGACTGTTGTTAATGACATATATTTTTTTAGGATTGTTTTTTTCTACGGCAAAATAAAAATTAGGTTTACACGATGATATATTAATGGTTTTACAAATGGAATCACAAACATTACCAAAAGTATCGGTAACATGCATGCAAACATTGATATCTCCAGTAATTAAATAGTTATGACTTACTTTTTTCTTGTTTGAATCGTTGTAAGTACCATCGCCAAAGTTCCAAATCACTTTGTAGTATTTATTGCTTTTTGAACTGTCGGTAAATGTAATTTCAGTGTCATTGATATCATACACAAAATTGGGAGTTGCGCACTCGTAGGGATAGGTGCAATTGGCATTTGGATTTTTATCAAATTTAGAAAAAATGATTCTTGGCAAATTGTAATCATCATTGAAATCATAACAATAAGTTTCGATTGCATTAGAGTCAGAAGTATTCCAGTAATTGTCTTTTACCATGATAGAATCAATGGCTGTAGGACCGCCAACTTTTCCAGTTATTTTCAGTTTATTATTAGAACTACCACCGTGTTTTAAAAAATTATTATCACTGATATTGATTTGGGTATTCGCAGGGTAATACCTTGAAATGTTTAACATAAAGTAGCTACCAAATCCATTGTTTTTACATAAATTATTCAACACATTGGATTTGAAATTTAATTGAATAAATTTGTTATAATTAGAAGTCGTAATTTCAATGTTTCTACCCATGTTTAAAAAGGTATTGCATTCCATGTTTAACGCTCCAAAATATTGTGATATACGTATTTCATCTAAATCATTGATGTAATTGCCATTAAATGTAGTGCTACCAGAAATGTAAATAGAATACAATTTGTAAAATTCGTTGTTTATCACTTTAAATTTACCATAGGATGAACTGCCATATATGGGGTAACCAGAATTTGAACCAAAAGAATTTGAACCATAAAATTTCGAATTGAATATTTCTGTGGTAATAGAATCGCTAAAACCATTGACATATATTCCATAATATCCGAGTTTAAATATTGAATTCTCTACTCTTAAAGCTGTACTGTTAGTAATGATACAATAAGGTACAGAACTTGATTGTATGTAATTAAATTGAGTGTAATTAAAATATGCTCCTTTTCCTGTACTAACATTATAATCTTTGCTTTTATTTCCAAATTCAATGGTAGTAGAATCGATGTTAATTAAAGAATCAATTTTCCCATAACATCCAAATGACCCTTGAACAGTCAACTTTTTAGCCATGGATTTGATGACCACTCCAGGCATTACTTTTACTGTTACACCAGTATCTATGTATGAATTCTGACTTAATATGTATGGGTTACCAGTGGCAGTCCACACTTGATTGCTAGTAATAAGAGCTGGCACAGAAGTTTGAGCTAACAAATGATTTTTAAAGGAGATAAAAACCAATACTATTGTAATTATTTTTTTCATGATTTTAACTTAATTATCAGCATATACGCAATAATAGGCAAAAAGGTTGGGTCGTAAAAAAAATGTTCGTTGTATTTGGTTAATGGTTAATTGTTAATGGTTAATTGTTAATGGTTAAAGGTTAAATTGTTAATTATTGTTGGTTATTGGTTAATT
>CAYVDH010000303.1:0-2163 GCA_964450355.1 uncultured Flavobacteriaceae bacterium | reverse complement strand
AACTATTTGCAAAAAATAGCCTAATTTATTTGGTTTTCTGCACAGTTCGTGTTGGGCGTAGTGCTTTTTGTCTTCTGTTATTTTTATGTGTTCTAATATTTGTTCTGCTACTTTTTCTATTACGTTTACAGCTACACTGTTTCCAAATTGTTGATAGGCTTGATTATCAGAAACAGGAATTTTAAAAGTGTCTGGAAAACCTTGTAAACGACCTGCTTCTCTTGGTGTTAATTTTCTTGGATTTTTGTCTTTCTGTTCAACCAAAATTTCGCTTCCGTCTTTATAATAACGTGCTGAAATAGTGTTTGTATATTCAGAGTTTTCATTTACAATTCCAAAACCAAAACCTTTTCCCTTTTCTTTATTTGCGATTTTTCTGCGTTGGTGTCCTTCCCAAAGTTTGTCTGAAATTGTATATTTTTCGTCTACAATTGGTTCTAAAATATCTCCAACTTTTGTAGGTTGTTTTGTAGGTGTTGGAAATTCAAACTTTATAGAATTGTCTAAAAAACCAACTATATAAATACGTTCTCTATTTTGAGGAAGCCCAAATTCTTTTGCTTTCAAAACTTCATATTGCACATTTTCATAGCCAATAGCTTTTAAATGTTCAATGATTGTAGCCAAAGTTTTGCCTTTATCGTGTCCTTTTAATTGCTTTACATTTTCAAGCAAAAAAGCCTGTGGCTTTTTTGCAATTAAAATGCGTTCAATGTCAAAAAATAAAGTTCCTCTTGTATCTGAAAAGCCTTTTTTTAGTCCTGCTTGTGAAAATGGTTGACAAGGGAAACCTGCCAACAAAATATCGTGTTCAGGAATTTGACTTTCACTAATTTGTGTAATATCTCCGTGAATTTTTTCGTTTGGATAATTTGCTAAATATGTTTGTTCAGAATATTTGTTCCATTCGCTTGTAAAAACACACTCAATATTATTTTTTGAGGCAATTTCAAAACCAAGTCTAATGCCTCCAATACCTGCAAAAAGGTCAATTATTTTTATTTTGTTATTTGTTTTCATTCCAAAATTTTAAAATGTTAGGAATTTCTTCAAATAGATATTCTTCAAAACTAATGATATTTTTCATTGATTTTAAAGTGTCGGAATTTGCAACCCATTCGTAAGTAACCACAATAATATTATGGTTTGCCATTTCTTGAGCTTTGCTTTTAGGAATACTTTCGTCTGCTGTTAATAAATGAATTTCGGGTATTTTTGTTCGCTCAATTTCTTCTGCAACTTCTTGCCAACGTTCACGCAAAGAAGTTTTCATTGTACCAATAATGGTTTTATTTCGTCTTTCTGCGTAGCATTTTATGTTTGGTAAAATGCTATCAACTTTTTTGCCTAAACCAAGAGTGTCAAATGTTTTGCGACCAACTTTGCTTTGACTGTCATATTCGTAACCTAAATTTTCATAGATTTTGTAAATTATAGCTTCAAAACTTTTTCCTGCTCTTGAACGTCTTGATTGGGTATTACTTAACGAAAGTCTATAAATGTAAGGAAAAACACGCCCTGCATATTCTCCACAAATTTCTTTTACGGTTTCAATTAGTTCTTCGCCTTTTTTGTTGGTTATATTTTTATTGAGTAAAACTTCTAAAATTTCTTTTGGTGTTTCTAAAAGTTTGTGTAAATCACGCATCAATATTGCGTTAAAATTCACTTCGTCTAATAAATATTCTTGCCAAACTATTTCTCGAAGTTCAGAAATACATTTACTTACTTTTTTTGCCTTTATTTGTTCTAAATATTCTTGATTTTGAGAAAGTGCAAATTCTACAATTTCTTGAGAAGTACGGATATATTTATTTCTGTACTGTTTGATTAAAGTGTCAAACTTGTCTAATTCCTGTTTTGGAATGTCAATTATTACAGGTATTTCGTCTATTTTGCTCAATTTTTATTTAAGTTAGAATTAGTCGCAAATTTACAAAAATTTATTTGACTTTTGTTCAGTTTTTCATATTTGTACGGTCTCTCGTAGCATTACGCCCAACGTTTTGCGGCTTGGCGAAGGGCGGGATTTTTAGCACAAAAGTTCATACGAAGCACAAATGTTTGATTAACCACGAATGTTTCTACGATGCACGAAACCCCGCCTTTTGCCAAACCGCTCCTATGTTTGTAAATCATTAAATTTAGTTATCCAAAACGATG
>CAYVDH010000302.1:0-2164 GCA_964450355.1 uncultured Flavobacteriaceae bacterium | reverse complement strand
ATCTCTCTATTCCAACAGAAGTTTTTGACACGGAACATTTTTATACAACCCGAACCGAATTAGCCGAATTTTTTCAAGGAAAGAAATTGTTATTGATGGAAAACTTCTATCGCATGATGCGAAAAAAGCACGACGTTTTGATGGTTGGAGCCAATCCGGTTGGAAATCAATGGAATTTTGATCACGACAATCGAAAAAAATACAAAGGCGAAGTTCCGGTTCCGGAAGCGAAAATTTTTCCGAAAAATGTAGCCGAAATTATTCGTAAATTAGGTAAAATGGAAGTGAAAACCTTTGGTTCTATTAATGCGGAAAAATTCAATTGGCCGACTTCGAGAGAAGAATGTTTGGAGCAATTGCATTATTTCTGTCATCATTTGTTGAAACATTTTGGCGATTATGAAGATGCGATGCACACGGAAGAGAAATTTCTGTTTCATTCGAGATTGTCGTTTGCGATGAATACTAAAATGCTTTCGCCAAAGGAAGTGATTGAGCAAGTTGTCAATTACTATTATCAAAATGAAGCTGAAATTACCCTTTCTCAAGTAGAAGGTTTTGTGCGGCAAATTTTAGGTTGGCGAGAATATGTCCGCGGAATTTATTGGAAAGAAATGCCGAATTACGGACAAATGAATGCATTAGAAAACCAAAACAAATTACCCGATTTTTATTGGACGGGAAATACGAAAATGAATTGTATGCAAAAAGCCATTTCGCAAAGTTTGGAAGAAGCGTATGCACATCATATTCAACGTTTAATGATTATTGGCAACTTTTCATTGCTTACACAAATGCACCCCGATGAAGTCGATGCCTGGTATTTAGGTGTTTATATTGATGCAATTGAATGGGTGGAAATGCCCAACACACGCGGCATGAGTCAATATGCCGACGGTGGAATTTTAGCCACGAAACCCTATGTTTCCTCAGGAAGTTACATCAACAAAATGAGTAATTACTGTGGAAATTGTCATTATAATGTGAAAGATAAATTAGGCGAAAAAGCGTGCCCGTTCAACAGCTTGTATTGGAATTTTTTGGATGATAAAAAAGAACATTTCAAAAACAACCAACGCATGGCGATGATGTTGAATTTGTTGCATAAGATTCCGGCGGAAGAGTTATTTCAAATTAAATTGAAAGCGGAGGAGATAATTGAAAATTTAGATTCTATTTAGTCTTTGGCTTAAACACCAACTTTCTTGCACTCGTCTCAATTTCCTTTTTATTCATTTTCATTTTTCGAAACTTTCCTTCGTTGTACATTTGAGCTTGGTCTTTATAATGTTCACTTAACGGATTTCCCGATTGTCCCGTTGGAAGAATGCTCACGCTGTTTTCAATATCTGAAAAATCGATGATTCTGCGGGTGGAAGGTCCGGCTTTCACTTGATGATTTCCGGCTTCAGTGAATGTAAACATCAAATTATTGATGACTTCATTGGAACCATTAATTTCAAACGGACCCACATTGAAATAACTTCGTAAAGCAGCTACTTCACCCAACGGATGTTTGTGTTCCACAGTATGCACTTTATTCCACGTCCATCCCGAAACTTGATTGCCCAGTTTTTTTTCCAAATGCGAAATGGTTTGTTGAAAAGAACGCGTCAAAATTTCACTTCGCGTTTCTTTTTTATCCGATGTAGTTTTATTGTCCCACCAAGGTGAAGTTTCATTCGCAATTTGAAACGCAATCATTTGTTTCATAATATGCGTGTTCAATAAAATGGCAAAACGTTCTTTTCCTAATTCGTCTTCAAAGGTATTTTGGAGATAATGATAGAGAAATTGATTGTAAATGGTGGGAGCAATTTCATTCAAACCGTTGTTTCCATTCCATTTTTGAAGTTCTGTAATAGCCGCTTTTTCAGTTTCCGAAAGCTTATTTTGTGGAATTCCATTTAAAATACTTTTTATGATTGAAGGTGAAACCGACGATTGATCATCGTTAATCATGTTCATAAAATCTTCTTTCGTCCAATCGTTTTTGGGTTCGAGTAGTTGAACAATTCGTTTCGCACGATCTTCCGGCAAATAATAACCGGGATACAAATAATCATTTATCCGTTCTACTTGATTGTTGGACGAATAAACATAGTTCCAATCCGGATTAATGGCATACGGATTTTCGGAAAAATCGTAGTATTCTTTTTGCTCA
>CAYVDH010000301.1:0-2186 GCA_964450355.1 uncultured Flavobacteriaceae bacterium | reverse complement strand
AGAAAATTTATCTAAATCTTCTAAATTAAAAACTTTAGAAGGATTAAGTACATTTATAGAAGATTTTTTTATATTATTATTACATGAAAATAGTAATAAAATTAAAGTAAGTTTATGAAATTTCATTTGTTTTTTTCTAATCTTTCGATAAATTTATTTTTAATACCCTCGCTCACACTCACAACTTGTGTGTGTGAAATTACACTGCCTCTGGTATTTCCTTTATTCACCTTCATATTTCTAATGTTTTTTAATCGGTTTTCTGTTTTGGTGCATAAAGTTTTTTTTTATATAAATTCAATTGAACACAAATATACAGGATGACTTATTTAATGCCAAATATAAAATTTAGAATATCCTAAACGGACGGACAGGCTTTCAATGTCTGCAAAGAGGGTAATGATTGCAAAGGCATAGGCAACAAAAAAGACCAGAAGGAGGCTTTTGAATTTGTTTGAATGGATGGTTAGAATTACCTATGACCTGGCAAAAGCCAACAGTAAACTGTAATCGCCCTTATCGGCAGTTTTAAAGGCTTTGAGATAGGTTTTTCGGATATCGCCTTCGCTGGAAAGATTGGCAGCATCCATCGACAAGCTCAGGGCAGCACCCCAACTAAAAACTGGCTGCTTGTATATTTTTTCGATGATGATATCGGCCATTAATCGGCTATGCCTTCCGTTGCCGTTTGAAAAGCAATGAATACTTACAATGCGGTGTTTGAATCTTATAGCGATTTCATCGGGTGGATAGGTATTGTTTTCGTGCCAATACTTAACATCATCTAGCAGATATTTAAGGTCAGATGGTATTTGCCATTTGTCAACGCCAAGGTTCTTGTTGGTTTTACGGAACTCACCAGCCCATGCACAAACATCGGCATACATCCGCTTATGTACTGTGCGGATAAAGTCTTCTGTAAAAATCACCTCCGGCTTAAAGGAACGACCTAAGGTCCATTGCACTGCCTTTTCAATATTCTGCTGCTCAAACTCGTCTAACTCGCCACGAGTGGCAATGATAGGAATGAGCAGGCCTTCTTTTTCTTCTTCGTCTAATGGGGTTTGTCCATCTATGTAGTCTAAATCTAATCCCATAAAATTTTAGGCATTTCGTTTTTAATGGATGCGGACCTTTCTTTAATGGCTTTTTGAATGCGCTTGTTAGTATTGCCCTGGTCTTCCAATTTCATTGTATTGGATGTACGCAACACAATTTGAGTGGCAAGTTCCTTTGCTTTGCGGTCAATCAAAGCATCCAGTGAACCATCTTTGGGAACAAAGCCATAAACCAACTCCATATCCAAAGCATTGGCAGTATCTCTTAGCGTTTTGAGGGTGATAGACCCGTTTTTTTCCCTGCGTTCAATATCCGTAAGGCTTTGTTTGGTGATTGATATTTTATTACCCAATTGCTGCAGTGACATGCCTAAAGCAGTGCGTACAGCTTTTATCCAACCGGTAGGTGGAGGAGTAATTTTTTTAATTGAAGCAACTACCAGCATTTTGCTGTTGAGTTGCTGAATCTGTAATGATTTATTTCTCATGATCGTAAGTTTATAAACTGACAAAATAAATGCAAATGTAAGTATATAAACTGACAAAAAAAATAAAATAGTAAGCCTATAAACTGACGAATAAATAATTATAGTAAGGTCATAGACTGACGATGTGTCTTATAAAGTATTGAATTTGTTTGCATTTTTAAATCCCAATTTACATAAATATTTTGTGTTATTCAATTAATTTAACTACAAAATCATCGTATTCAATAATTATCTTATCAGGACTATTTTTTATATAAAAAAAATTGTGAAACTTCCATAAAAAAATTTTATAGTTAGATACTTGTGTATGTAATAACTTTAAATTATTTAAATTTTCAAAATAATCGTAACTAGCAGATGAATATATATCTATATAATTTTTTAAACCAGTGACTTTATTAAAAAAGAAAATTCTATATAAGCTTAAATTAAAATAACTATTTTCTTCAACACCAATAACTTTATAATTAGAAATTAAAAATTGTGTATCTAAAGGTAATATAATTTAGTGTATAATTTTTTTCTTTTACTTTTTTTCATTGCCAAAAAAGTAAACAAAAAAGCTAGTCCCCCAAGTATTTTATATCAAGGATTTTGTTTTTTTGACCACTGCGGGTGATTTCATCAAGATCCAACTTGA
>CAYVDH010000300.1:0-2233 GCA_964450355.1 uncultured Flavobacteriaceae bacterium | reverse complement strand
TTAATATTATTTTTAAATCTAATTATTTTGACTTGTAATGCTCAAAACACTTGGTTTAAGTTTGTTCCAGGTTGGCGGGGTAATAATTGTTATGTGATTGAAGATACTATATACTCTTTTTGTCCAACTTCAAAAATCGATAAATCCATAGTTCTTGGATTAAATGTTAATAAAAATAGTTTGAGCGATGGAGCAGTTTTTACATCTGATTCTTTCTTTTATTATTCAAAGAAACTCAAAGAATTGACCAATTTAGAGTACCGCACAAAATACAACTCTATAAGATTAGAAAAGAATAATTTTTTACTTGCTGCCAATTATGGCGATTCTATTGGTTCTGATGTAAAATGGCAGTCTGATTTATTTTTATACCCCAGTTTTAAAAAATTGGAAGTCCCTATAAATTATGATACTTTTTCGACTCTTGTTGAAGGTTTATACTTAATTAATGATATAAAATATGCCTTAGTCCATTGGTATAAAAAGTTTGATAAGTTAAACACCGTTCAAAGTTCTCGATTACTTAAAATCAATAATGACCAATCTACATCATTAATTTATACTCGAGTAAATCCGCTTTACAGCCAAACAAATCATGACATTCAACTTGAAAACATCCATGAAGACAATCAAAACCATGCAAACCTGTTTTTACAAATTTTGGACCGTTGGGATTTTGCTGGCGACCCTAATCAATTTGAAGGGGTAATACAAAAAATAGATACCACAGGTAAATTGATTTGGGAAAGCCGCCCCGTGGGCGACCAAGATACTATCAATACTACTGATTTTAAAATGGTGCAATTGCCTAATGGAAATATATTGTGTTCCTGGTTAGATCTTTATTATAGACCTTGGAAAAAACCAGGCAACCCCTATCAGTATGCAGAAACAAATGACAAAGTTACTTTTTGGTTTTCAGAAATTGATTACCAAACTGGTAAAAAACTTTGGACTAAGAATAATCGTCAATTTTTAAATTGGAAAATGGGAATAACAGACAATGATGTGGCTGCGAATCTTATGACAGATGCCTTAATTTTTGACGATGGTGCAGTTTGGTGTGGTTATCGATACATAAATAGACCATATCCTCAAAATTGGACTGCTATACCATACCTATTTAAAACAGATTTCAATGGCAATCCCATTTGGTACAGAGAATACAATTTATGGTCAACTGACACCACAGACAAAGGGTTTACACCCTATAGTTTTAGAAGAACCCCCGATAATGGATTTTTATTAACAGGTGAGTATTTTCGTAGATGGGGTGTGCCCAGTGACACCACACAACCCATGGGTGCTTTTCAATCTGCGGCTTTGCTCAAACTCGATAGTAATGGCTGTTTTACACCTGGGTGTAACGCCACTGACAATATTATTAAAATTAAAGTTCCTGACCATTTATGCCAAGTATATCCCAATCCTGCAAATACCTTTCTACAAATAGACTATCCCATAGGCTCCAGCGGCTGGGAAATAACTATTATCGATATAAACGGAAAAGAAGTATTAAAGTCCCAAGAAACAATGCATCAAATTTCTACAACAAATTTGCCCAATGGTAACTATTTCATTCAATTAACCCATAAAAATTACCAATACCATGAAACACATAAAATTATTATTCTGCATTAGTGTCATAGTTCTAACTAAAAATCTAAATTCTCAAACATTTTATATAGATAGCAGTGTTTATTTTAATTATATGTCTATTGATCGGTTGCCTATTGAGACATTTGTTGGAGGCTATTCTCATACAGAGTTTATAAATTTAGATTCAATAAATGAAAATGGAGAGTTTTATCATGTTAGAGTTTTAGATAAGTATTCTTTATTTGATTCAGTTTTTTATCTTAGAGTAAAAGACAGTATAGTTTACTATTCTGATTTGTATAAAGTGAGTGGATTTATTGATTCTTTTGTCAAAATAAGCGATTTAGTGATTCATGATTTTAACTTAAAAACGGGAGATACACTCAAAATATTAAAAGATGAAATTGGTTTGAAATTTAATCTTATCATAGACAGTATAAAACAAGTTAAATACTTTGATGGCAAAATAAGAAAAACCCAGTATTATCATTATTTAGATAGATTCAATAAATTAAATTTTTCTTTCTCAGCCCAAGGTCTCTGTTCTCATAATGGGTTAGTCCCATTTAATTATTTAGATATTCAAAGTATTCCAATATACAATATTTCCATTTGTAAAAACAACAATTTAATT
>CAYVDH010000299.1:0-2260 GCA_964450355.1 uncultured Flavobacteriaceae bacterium | reverse complement strand
CTTAAAAAACAACATTCACAGCTTAAAAGCCGACACGAACCACGACAATTTTGCCATGATGAAAATCTTTGAAAAAGCCGGATTTGTTTTTTGTGGGATTGTGCATTTTAGAGGTAGTCCGAGACGTGCGTATGAGAAGGTGTTGTGAGTTGGCGGTTGTCTGTTATCGGTTGTCGGTTGTCTGTTGTCAGGTGACTGAAAACTGCGACTGTGACTGCGACTCAAAACTCCCAACTCCGATTTCTTATCAACATTAACATTCGTATGTTTCCAAAAAAAGGAACAATCTCCTATCTTTATACCATGTATGCATTAGTGGATTGTAATAACTTTTATGTTTCCTGTGAGCGGGTGTTTCAACCTCAACTCAATGGAAAACCGGTGGTCGTGTTGTCCAACAACGACGGATGCATCATTTCCCGTAGTGACGAAGCCAAAGCTCTTGGTATTGCGATGGGAGCTCCCGAGTTTCAAATGCGACACGTATTGAAACAACATCAGGTTACCGTTTTTTCCTCCAATTATGCGTTGTATGGCGACATCAGTAGCAGGGTGATGGCGGTTTTAGGACAATTTACACCGAATATTGAAGTCTATAGTATCGACGAAGCTTTTCTCAACTTTGACGGCATGACCATTCCGGATTATCAGCAATACGGTTTAGAAATGAAAAGGCGAACGTTGAAATGGTTGAGCATTCCCGTTTCTGTGGGCTTTGCTCCTACTAAAGCATTAGCCAAAGTAGCCAATAAAATCGCCCGTAAATTCCCGAAAGAAACCTTAGGCAGTTATGTGATGGATACGGAAGAAAAACGCATCAAAGGCTTAAAATGGACCAAAATTGAAGACGTTTGGGGCATCGGTTTTCGATTGACCAAGAAGATGAAGGCTCAAAACATTCATACCGCTTATGATTTTACGTTACCGCAACACGAAGCTTTTATCAAAAAAGAAATGGGTGTGGTGGGCAATCGCTTGCGTTTGGAGTTATTGGGCCAATCGGTATTGGAATTAGAAGAACCGAAAGACAAGAAAAATATTGCTGTAACCCGCAGTTTTGATGGTACCATTTCCACTTTTGACGAAATGAAAGAACGTGTTTCTACTTTTGCCACGGTTTGTGCGGAGAAACTTCGCAAGCAACAATCATGCTGTTATGGCGTCATTTTATACCTCAGAAAAGACAAGCACAAAGTAGAACGCGAACGGTATAATTTTTATCGCATGGAAACCCTACCGTATGCCAGTAACTCTTCTATCACGATCAGTCATTTGGCCATAAAAATGTTGAAAGAGTTGTTTGAAGAAGGTGAAATTTATAAAAAAGCAGGCATCATTGTGACACAAATTATTCCGCAAGACCAGAAACAATTTCATTTGTTCGAAGAAGAAAATCCGAAGCATCAAAAAATTATGGAAGTGATGGATGCTATTCACAAGAAAACCGGCGAACGCAAAATTCGATTGGGTAATCAGGATTTACAACGCACTTGGAAGATGCGGCAGAATTTACTTTCACCGAAATACACGACGGATATTCGGGATGTGTTTAGGGTGAAGGTGGGTTAATGTGGCAATTCGACAATTCGGCAATTCGGCAATTCGGTAATATGCCAATTAGTCCATTCGGCAATGTGTCAATTTGGTAATGTGTCAATTTGGTAATGTGTCAATTTGAAAATTTGAAAATTTGAAAATTAATGTATGACAAAAACAAAACTTACTTTTTTTATACCGGATTTAGAACATCCCATCGAACTTCCGTTTATTAAAGCGGGGATTAAAGCTGGATTTCCTTCTCCGGCGGCGGATTTTGATGAGAGTAAAATCAGTTTGGATGCTGTGTTGGTGAAGCATCGGGAAACCACTTTTTATGCCAAAGCTTCCGGTACCTCTATGATTGGAGCGGGTATTGACGATGGCGACATTATGGTTATTGACCGCAGTTTGGAACCGAAAAACAACAAAATTGCCGTTTGTTTTTTAGATGGAGAGTTTACCGTAAAACGCATTAAAGTAACCAAAGAAGAAGTCTTTTTAATGCCCGAAAACAAACTGTTTGACCCCATCAAAATCACGGAAGAAAACCAATTGATCATTTGGGGAATCGTGACGTATGTGATTAAGAAAGTGTATTAAAGGTTTTTTAAAAACTACTGTGTAACTTTCTCTTTCTTTACTATTTTCTTAACAACATTCACCAGAAAAACACAAACTAACCCCACGATTAAGCCTAGTAAAAATTCGAGCAACATGCTTG
>CAYVDH010000298.1:0-2350 GCA_964450355.1 uncultured Flavobacteriaceae bacterium | reverse complement strand
TGTTTTCATAGAAGTTAAATATAAATTATTTTTTTTTTTTTTTATCATGCCTACTTCAAAAGTAATATATTTAGGTGAATTAAGAACAAATGCCACTCATTTATTATCAAAAAATTCTATAATTACTGATGCTCCAATTGATAATCATGGAAAAGGTGAAGCATTTTCACCAACCGATTTAACTGCCACTTCCCTTGCTAGTTGTATGATGACTTTAATGGGAATTTATGCTAATAATCACCAAATGAAAATTAAATACATGGAAGCAGAAGTGAGTAAAATAATGAGCATAGATGGTCCAAGAAGAATTGTTGAAATCATTGTAAATCTAGCTATCCAATTGGAAGGAGATTATACAAATAATCAAATAAAAGCGATAGAAAATGCAGGCAGAACTTGTCCCGTTTCTAAAAGTTTACACCCAGACATCAAACAAAATTTGAATTTTCAGTATTTATAAAAGAAATTTAAATGATTTCTTTCAAAAAATCATCATAAATGATGTCGGTATGGCTTTTATGCCATGTGCATTGTTTGTTTTTTACAATTAATAATTGAGGTGACTCATGATGAACATCAAGGGTTTCTGCTATGTAATTTGAAATTTCTCTGTAATTTAATAAATCGAGATAATACACTGGAAAATCATTTAAATTCCAATGTCTTTCCAAACGATTTTTTACCATCACACTGATGCTGCATCTGGTACTGTGTTTAAAAACAGCAAAGGTAGTATTGTCCGATTCGTTCAATGCATTTTTCAATTGGTCAATGCTAACTAAATGAAGCCAATTCATGCGAATAGGAGTGTTTAAGCTATTTTTGTTGAGGTATTAGTCGTATTTTTGTAAACAGAAGGACATTTGTCTCTTTTACCACAAGAGCTAACGCTTAAAACAAAAAATAACAACACAGAACCTAAAATTAATTTTTTCATTTTTATTGAATATAAGTTACAAAGATAAAGAGAATTTTTTAAAATTCAGAGATGAGGCCAAAAAAATAGGAAAGGATAAATTTATATTTAAATATAAAAATTCTATTTCAATTCAAAATATCAACTTAATATTAGAGAATGTTGATCTTGAAAAAAAAGCAGTATTAAAATTGCCTGTTTTTTTTAATCATCAATGCGTATTTACAAGAAAGAGTTTTGAACAAGCCAGCTCAGAGATTCTAGCTTTGTACAAAAGCACCATGTACAAAGGGAATTCTTGTTTAATTTTAGCTGCAGGTCTTGGAGTTGACGATTGGGGTTTTTCAAAATCTTTTACTAAGGTTATTTCTGTTGATTCTGATAATCATCTAAATGATATCGTGAAATATAATTTTGAGCTTTTAAATATTCAAAATGTAGAGAGAGTGACTGATACTGCTGAAAGTTTTGTTAATTCTTGTTCAATGAAATTCGATTTAATTTACATTGATCCAGATAGAAGAGATGAAGATGGGAAAAGAACTTTTTCACTTTCTCAACATCAACCCAATGTCATTCAATTGATGAATGAGTTGTATTCTATTTCAGAAAAAATAGTAATAAAATGTTCTCCTATGTACGATGTACACATGGCAATTAAGGAGTTAAAAAACATTGTCAATATATATGCAATGAGTATAAAAGGTGAAGTTAAAGAAGTTTTGATTGAGTTGGATAGTGAATACAATGACGCACCAAAATTAAATGCTATAGACTTTCAAAATGAGGAAGCAGTTCATGAAGTTTTTGAAATGGAAACAACTTCTTTTAATAGTCAAAAGGCTGAAGAAATAGGCCCTTACTTAATTGATACAGGGTCAAGCATTGTAAAATTAAGAAAAATAAAAGAATATGCTTCGAAGATGAAGTTTAAATTCATGAATGAAAATTCACCATTTTTGATATCAGATTATGTTCCTAAAACTTGCATTGGAAAAGTATATGAAATCATGCAAACGTGTTCATTCAATTCCAAGCAAATCAAACTAATGCTTAAAGAATTGAATATAAAGCAGTTGAATATTAAAATTAGGGGAATAGAAATGAAATCAGAAAATTTATTCAAAAAATTTGGAGTAAAAGAAGGAGGATATCATTTTTTGTTTATTACAAAAATAAACAATGAGGTGACTTGCATTTTAGCCAAGCCTTAAGAATTAACTTTTTTAATGTAAGATTCTAAAGCTGTAACAATGGAAGGAAATTCCTTGACAGGAGCAGGAATATTACATTTTAAATTGCGTTCGGCAATGGCTCTTTGAGTGCTTTCACCAAAGGCTGCAATTCTAGTTTTATTCTGTTTAAAATCTGGAAAGTTTTCAAACAATGATTTTATGTCAGCAGGACTGAAAAAAACAATGACATCATAAAATA
>CAYVDH010000297.1:0-2364 GCA_964450355.1 uncultured Flavobacteriaceae bacterium | reverse complement strand
TAAATTAAATTGACCTCAATTTCAGAAAAATTAGCTGTATTTGATATCGAATTGTAATTTGTTGTTAAAGATTTTTTTGCTGAAAACAATGAAATGTATTCAAAGTTAGGAAACGCTATCCAATTGCCTAATTTAAGATCAAATAAATAGAAAAATTCTTTATATCTTTTTAAAGAGTAGCTAACAATAATTCCTTTTTTAGCAAATATTAATATTAAACCAATGAACGTTAGGGGTAAATAGAAAAAATTCAATTCACTAATTACTTTTATAAGCGACATTAATATCAATGATATTCCTAAGATTTTAAATTGAATAGAAAAATAAGAACCTTCAATAAAAAAATAATCACTATCCTTATCATGTATGTGATTATCTATTATTTCATTTTTATTCATTTTTTAACTCAAACTTTTTAACTCACTTACCAAATCTGTCAGTGATTTTTTGGCATCGCCAAACAACATGCTGTTTTTACTGCTGTAAAACAATTCGTTTTCAATGCCAGCATAGCCAGCTTTCATGCTACGTTTGAAAACAACAGTATGACTTGCATCTTCAACATCTAAAATTGGCATGCCATAAATAGGCGAGCTTGGATCGTTTTTAGCTGCTGGATTTACTACATCGTTAGCACCTACTATTAACACCACATCGGTAGTTTTAAACTCAGGATTGATGTCGTCCATTTCTATTAATTTATCATAACTAACATTGCTTTCTGCTAACAAAACATTCATGTGGCCAGGCATACGACCAGCTACTGGGTGTATTGCATATTTTACTTCAACTCCTTCTTCTTCTAATACTTGTTCAAGTTCATGACAAACGTGTTGCGCTTGAGCTACAGCTAAACCGTATCCTGGAACTATCACTACTTTTTTACTGTATTTCATTAACACTGCTAAATCGGATTTAGTGATTTCTTTAGTACTTCCAGTAATGGTTTTACCTTCGCCAGAACTGGTATTTCCTCCACCAAAATTACCAATTAATACATTGGTTAGAGAACGGTTCATGGCTTTACACATGACTACTGTGAGCAAAGTTCCAGCACTACCTACCAATATACCACCAATTAACATGACTTTGTTATCATATAAAAAACCTCCCATAGCAGCTGCTACGCCTGTAAATGAATTTAATAAAGAGATAACTACTGGCATATCTGCACCACCTATTGGCATAACGAATAATATACCGTACAATAATGACAATCCTAAAACCACATATATCATCAATGGGCTAGTTAAAAATCCAAAAGCAGACATTCCACCTAAAACTAAAATTAAAGCCAATAAACCTATGTTTATCACTTGTTGCAATGGCAAAGTTTTATCTTTTATTTTTTCATCCAATTTACCATAAGCTATGATGCTACCTGCAAAGGAGATTCCGCCTATGATTAAACCAAGGAAAATAATTAATGATTTAATATTTAGAGAATTTCTTAAAGTTTCAATATCTACAATATTTCCATTAGCATCTTCTACAATAGATTTTGCTGATATAAATTCACCCATTCCAGTATTATTAATTTGGTTAAAAAAACCTTGTAAATGATGGAACTCCACCAAAGAAATAATAGCTGCACAAGCGCCTCCCATACCATTAAAGAAAGACACCATTTGTGGCATGCCTGTCATTTTTACTTTTTTAGCCATCATTGTACCTATTACAGTGCCAATAATTAAAGCTAAAAATATCCATAAGTAATTAGACACTAAAATGCCTTCATATAAAAAAATTGTTCCGAAAATTGCTATGGTCATGCCAAAAGCAGCTATAAGGTTTCCTTTGCGAGCACTTTCGGGTTTGCTCAGCATTTTTAGCCCTATCATAAAAGAGACTGAGCCAATGAGGTAAATAAGTTGTAATAATTGATGTTTCATTCTTATTTCTTTTTCTTTTTAAACATTTCCAACATTCTATCTGTAACTACAAATCCTCCAACAACATTGAGAGTACCTAATACAACAGCAATAAATCCTAAAACAGTAGCATACACATTGTCTGCTTGTCCCATGATGATGATTGCCCCTATGATTACTACTCCATGTATTGCATTGGCTCCACTCATAAGAGGAGTATGAAGTACACTTGGTACTTTTTCAATTAATTCTATACCTACAAATATCATTAAGATAACGAGGTATATCATGAGTTGGTGTTCGGAAATAAAATTTAATATAGAAGTCATTGTTAAAATTGTTAAATTGTTGAATTGCTTTATTGTAAATAATGGTTGTTATTATAGTTTAAGATTTTCGTTAGTATATTTAATAAGTGTATTTATTGATTTAGGCAACAGTTGTAATTGTGATAATATTTTTTGATATTCTTCCTCAGTTATTAGTTTTCTTA
>CAYVDH010000296.1:0-2376 GCA_964450355.1 uncultured Flavobacteriaceae bacterium | reverse complement strand
TCTTATTTAGACTTGCTAAAATATATGCTTACCCCACAACTATTTAACTTGTTCCTAAATTTTCTGTATACCCTTTGTAAACTATTTTTTTACTTTCTGAGTATAATACATAAACATAAAACATAATTTCTCTCTTAATTAAAAAAGCCCCCATTTCTGAAGGCTTTTTGTTTGCTGGTGATCCCGCTGGGACTCGAACCCAGGACCACTACATTAAAAGTGTAATGCTCTACCAGCTGAGCTACGGAATCATCGTTTTTTTTAAACGTGGTGCAAAAGTAATGTTAATATTTGGTATTTCAAATAAATTTTAAAAAAAAATAAAAGCCGCAATTAATGCAGCTTTTATTAAATTAATATCTATGAAAGATGATTACTCTATAATCATTTTTTTAGTTACAGAATGTGTTGAAGTTTTGATGTTATAAAAATATATTCCAGAACTCAAACTTTCACCATTAATAGTCAAATTTTGATTACCTGCTGTTAAATTGTTGTAGTTTTGTGTTGATACCAATTTACCATCTAAGTTAAATATTTCAACAGTTACATCACTAGATGAATTTAACCAAATCAAAACTTCAGATGTTTTATCAAATGGATTAGGATAATTTTGAGACACTACAAATATTTCTTTGTTTGCATCAAACTGCTCTACAGCAGTTGGCCATAATCTTCCTATTGAACCATCTAATATTTTAGCAACTGGAATGGCGGCATACATGATGTCGTTTCCACCTGCAGGTACAGGATGATTATTTGCATTGGTGCTGTTACTTTGCAAATTTGTTCCTGGAGTTTCATCCATTTGGAATATTAAGTGAACAAAATCATTTACTCTGCGAGCTATACATCCAAATTCTTCTTCTTTTTGAGTGATTTGAGTCACATCAATTGGATCTTCCCAAGTATTTCCACCATCTGTTGAATGAACCAACATGATGTCTCTATAATTTAAATTATTTAAATCAATATCGTCTTCTACTGGCAATGAAAATGAACAATAAATATTTCCATCTTCATCTATTCCTGCTGTTGGCAAGTGCAAAGCAGCTGTATTTCCTAATCTTGCAACAGAAGACAATCCACTAGGAATATTTCCATTGTTTAATGCTTGAATTGTTCCTGAAGTTAATGTCAAACCACCATCTTTAGTTCTATCAAACTGATTTCCACCAGCTATAAATGTGGTTTCTTTGTTGATTTCATTCCAATAAGACAACAATGCTGTTCCAGGGTAAAATGAATATGTTTCATTAGTAGTATCATCGTCAAACACTCTTGAAGTTCCCCAAAATGCATGCACTTTACCATCGTTGTCAATCAATACATCCATTGAACCATCGCATACAAAAGGTGTATCTAACATTAATCTTTTTGAATTGTATGGTGCATATTGAAAAGAATCTATGATGGTTAAAGTAAATGTAGCTCCATTGTCTGTTGATTTCCACATTTTAACATCTTCTAAAGCATCTCCAATGATGATTGCTACAATAGAATCTCTAACATCAATTGAATATTGGTCACCACCACCTACTAATACTCTGGTGCTGTCATATCCTGGCAATAATATATGTTGTGTTGACCAAGTAGCACCACCATCGGTTGAACGGCTATAAGTAGTTGGAGCAAGTACTCCTTTAATTCTTGGAGCACGTGGTTCTCCAGCTGCTCCTGAATCTGCATAATTAGAAATGCAATGGAAATAATTGCCACTGTTCATTACTCTTCCCCATATAGGTCTGCGTTGAGGCTGTGTTAATACCAAAGAACCGCTGGTCCAAGTAGTACTTCCAATTCCGGTGTTAGTAGATTTTATGAATCCACCATCTGCGGCATTGTGTCCCATTACCCACTCATTTGTACCATTGATACCAATTGATGGCCAACCAATTCTGGCTCCCTCTAATCTTGGAGTTGGAAATGTTACAGTTCCCCAGTTAGTGCCATTAAAACTGTTGTAACCAGTTCCTCTGTTAGAAAAACTTGGAGCACCATTGTCTGATGTAGTCCAAACAGCAGAAACATTGCCATTAGGCAATAAATGTATTCTGCGGCCCATGCTGGCATTGGTTTGTAAATCGTACAAGGTGTTTCCTATTTTCACAAATGAATATGGTACTAATTGTCTTTTGCTTGAAAATGGTTTTGGGGTAACAACTTGAGATTGTTTGTTTGATGAATCATTACTTACAATCACTTTAGGAGTTGTTTTTTTGATTTCTTGCGGGCTTCCAAAGTTTCCAACTTTGATGTTGGGATTTGCAACTTTCTGAGAAAAAAGGCAAATTGGTAAGGCGGCTAGAATAAATAGTATTTGTTTTTTCATTATCATATAAATAAGTTGGTAAATATAATTTTTTTTAAATTAAA
>CAYVDH010000295.1:0-2421 GCA_964450355.1 uncultured Flavobacteriaceae bacterium | reverse complement strand
GCAAGTATTAAACGTTTAGCAAATACTAAACGGGTTGTATTGGCGCAATTACAATGCAAAAAGTATAATAGCAATTGATTGATTTTCAATGACGTTTTTTTAATATCTAGATATTGAGGTAATTCTATAGCGTATATTTATGTGTTAGCGGCAAGCATAGACAAGCGACTACCCAAAAACTTTATCGTCTTTAATTTTTTGACCCCAGACACATAAATCTTGTAAAATCGGAGACAGACTTTTGCCGAAATCTGTGAGACTGTATTCTACTCTTGGCGGAACTTCCCTGTAAATTTCTCTATGAATTAATCCATCATCTTCCAATTCACGAAGTTGTTGGGTAAGCATTTTTTGTGTTATATCACCACAAATGAGTTTTTTAAGTTCCCCAAAACGTTTTTCACCAGTAAAAAGATGACCTAAAATGACAACTTTCCATTTGCCACCAATGACATTCATTGCTGTTGTTAGCGGACAATCAAAATATTTTTGAGTTTTTTCAACTTTATTTTTCATACAAATCATTCATTTTCTTCATTAGTTACTTTTTTGTATGTATAACACTTTTAAGTATCTACTTGCAAAAGTAATACTATTGAACGAATTTTGCAACATCAAATTTTTAAATCAAAAAATGATGAACAAATTCAGTATTCAAATTATAGTTATCGCAGCTTTTTCTGTGATGCTTTTCAGTTGTAAAACACTTAAACAAACAAACAAAATGGAACAAAAATTTTCAGGAATTGTCGTTTTTGGCGATGGCTTAAACGATATGGGTAAATGGGGCAAATTAACGAATAATCAATATCCACCAGCAGAAGTTGGATTTTATGAAAGCCGTTGGACAAACGGGAAAGTATGGGTGGAACATTTTGCCGAAAGTCTAAAATTACCAATTTCATTAGATAACAATTTTGCAATGGGCGGAGCAACCACAGGCTTATACAACATTAATGAGCCGTTAAAACCTGCCTTAAAATTAGACGATAAAACACCACTTTTAGGAATGTTGGCACAAGTGCAAACTTACCTTTCATCAAATCCTAAAATTGACGACAAGACCTTGTTTGTTCTTTGGGCAGGCGGCCACGATATTGGAAATTATTTGGAATATGGACAACCTGATTTGGCACAATATCCACCAGCCAACAATTATAAGCAAGCCATTGAACTTTTGGTAAAAGCAGGAGCGAAAAATATTTTTGTCGGCACTATGCCCGATATGGGATATAGTCCAGGCTATTTTGGCACAGACAAACAAGCAAAAGCTTCTGAACTTTGTCAAGACTTAAATAAAGGACTTCAAGAAATAGAAAATAGTTACAAAAACACACCAGTAAAATTTTTCAAATTTGACGGAGCAGCCGTTTTTGCGAAAGTAGGAATGAATCCTTCTGAATACGGCATCAAATACACAGACGCTTATTTACCAATGAATATCATCAACTTTATGAATCCTTTGGAAAAAACCAATATAGCCATTCCAAATAAGGATAAAGGATTAAATCCTGATGAATTTATGAATTGGTGGGCTGTTTCGGCAAGTGCCACAGTTCATAAAATCATAGCAGACGAAGCAGTAAAATTGATTAACTCAAAATAATTACATACAAAATGAACATAGCAATTATAGGCACAGGTAATGTTGGTGGTGCTTTAGCTACAAAATGGGCAAAAGCAGGACACATCATTTTTCTTGGCGTACAAGACACACAAAATTTTAAAGGGCAAGACCTTCTAAAAAATGAAAACACAACTGTTCATTCCATTCACGAAGCAGTAGCAAAATCAGAAGTTATACTTTTAGCGACACCTGCCAAAGCAACTATTGAAGTGGTTAAATCTTTGGGGGACACAACAGGCAAAGTAATTATTGATGCAATGAACATCATAATGAAACAAGGTCCAGATGGTTTTAATAATACGGCTGATGCCATTCTTGCTCATACGGAGACAAAAGAAGTTGTAAAATGCTTTAATACAACAGGGTTTAACAATATGGAAAACACCAACTATGGCGACATTTCTATTGACTTATTTGTAGCAGGTGACAGCGAGAAAGGAAAATCGGTGGCAAAACAGTTAACCAAAGACGCAGGTTTTGCAGAATGTTACGACATTGGTGGAAACGACAAGTTTGAACTAATGGAACAATTTGCTTGGTTTTGGATAAACTTGGCAATGTTTCAAGGACAAGGACGAGATATTGGTTTTAAACTACTGAAAAGATAGAATGCCAGCCGCTAACAGCAGTTTGGCAAAATGGCGGAGTAAGTGCTAAAAAGAAAATTCAGTTTTCATAAGAACTTTTGTGCTAAAGAGGGAGAATGTGCTTCAAAATCCGCCACTTCGCCAAGCTGCAAAACGTTGTAGGCAATTTAAAGACAAACATTCTTAAGCTTATTAGATTTCCAAGCT
>CAYVDH010000294.1:0-2445 GCA_964450355.1 uncultured Flavobacteriaceae bacterium | reverse complement strand
TTCCCATCTATTCTTTCTTGAAGCTCACAATACTTAGGCAAAGTACCATTATATCTCCATTCAAAAATATTATTACATAATTCGTTTTTAACATTAAAAGTAATAGTATTTATATTTAAAGGAATACAATCAGACATATTATAAACATTAGTAGCAGTATCTTTGCAACCAGCCACATCAGAATAAAGATCTATGTTATAATTTCCAAAGTCTGTCAACATTATTGGATTAATAGTTAATGTATCTGTATTATAAGTTGTTAAATCTGGGGCTTGCCATTGATATTGATAATAAGGATTGCTTTGCGCAAACATATTTATTGAATAACCTAAACATGTAGGACCAGAAACATAAACAGCTGGAGGAACCAATGAATCAATACTTGTAGCAAAAGTATTGCTATTGCCACAAACATCTGCAATTCTAAAAGTATAAGAACCTCTTGCTGGCAAATTAAAAATGGCACTTGACTGAGTAGGTGTTGTATATCCTCCATAGCTTGGATTAATTACCTCGAAAGTGTAGGGTTGAATTCCTTTGCTAGAATCAGCAATAATTGCAACTGTTGGATTGCTTGAACATTCTGCCACTGCGCTAGTATAAATTTCGGGATTCGTATATGGTTCAATGGTTAATGTATCTTTTAAAACTCCACAATCTAATATCATTAATGTTCCTACAGGCACATCACTATAGGTAACACTTAATTCATAATCGCCACTTGATAAAGATGGAATATTTACATTTAATGGACTTGGAGTAGGTGTTGCGTTTGAAGGATTTACACGAGTATTTGAATAAACAATTGTTGAAGGCAATTTAGTAACTCGCAGAGGATTAAATGCACTCGCATTATTTTCAAATAATTGAATGCTATTGGCATTAATACAACCTTTTGTATAATTAAATGAATATTGATGTGAAATAACATTGCCTGGTAAAATTGTTGTAGTTACAGTGTCAATGTGTCCACAGTCATCACTTATTTCTATTTCATAAGTTCCTAAACCTAAATTTCCGATTGAAAAATTTCCATTATTTGAAGAAAAATTATAGGGATAAACATAGGGTTCTGTGGCTCCAAATTTCGGCTTTGTACTTCTATAAAAAGCAGGGCCATTATATATTTTTAATTTAGTAGGATAAGTAAAACCATTAGTTACAATTGATATTTTTGCAGTTGAATCTCTACAGCTAATTTTTCTTTTTGTTAAAGTAATTGATTGAGTTGGGTTTGACCAAACAAAAAAAGTAGGGTAAGAAGTACCGCATGCATCAACAGCTGTGGCTTTATAACTACCATCAGGCAAATTTAAAAAAATTGGATTATCTACTTGAATTAAAACAGTATCTAATGGTGGTGTTGTTAAACTTTCAACATAATATGTTATTGGAGTTTTGTAACCCCTTGGCTGTGAAGTACCATCAACTACTCTTTCTAATCTATAAGCAATATTACATCCCAATGAAGGATCTTCATATCTAACAGTTCTTAATCTTCTATCTAACGATAATGTATCTTTTAACACTTGAAAACCACATGCATTTGTTATTGTAATTGTATCTACATTATTATAACCAACAGATTGTTTATATCTAGTTTCAAATAAGGTAGAGCCACTTAAAAGAATAGGTGTGTATGTATATGTTGTATCACCATATCCATTAGAAGATTTAATTTTTACAGTATAAGGTGGTTTAAAATGGAAATTAGCCGTTGATACACTTCCAAATGCATTTATTCGGTATAAATATTGAAAAGTATCGCAGCCAATTTTTGTTAACAGTTGTTCTTTATTGTTTGAAATTGTCATTAAAGCGTTTCCCCCTGTTGTGTTTATAATTAATGAAGTTCTAGTTTGAAAATTATTGCATGAGTCTGTAACTCTAATTCCATAGGTTCCAGGTGCTAAATTTTTAAATGTGTCATTAGATTGAGGACCAGCAATAACCACATTGCTGCTGTTTAATAATTCCCATGTTAATGGCGGCCTTCCAGTTCCAACAACAGCCCTGCCTATTACTTTCCCATCAGTAGTGTTATAACAAGTTGGAATAACTGCTATTGGATTTAAATTTAATATGGAGTAAGTTCCAGAAATAACAAAAGTTGTGGTTAGAGTATTAGATGCTGCATCAGTAATTCTAGCAGTATAAGTACCACTTGACAATGAATTAAATAAACTATCGCTTTGTGGAGAACGTAATATAGGAGATGGACTAATAAGAGAAAAATTATATGGAGGAGTTCCATTTCTTGCTCTCATTATAACTGTTCCAGAAGTACCACATCTATTTTGTGTAGTAGTAAATGTTGCAGTAATTTGTGCAAAAATCGAACTGCTTATAAAAATAATGCTTATTAAGATTATTGTTTTTAAATATTTTATTTTATTGTACATAATGATATATTTTTTATACGCAGCAAAACTATAATCAATAAAA
>CAYVDH010000293.1:0-2511 GCA_964450355.1 uncultured Flavobacteriaceae bacterium | reverse complement strand
GCATCAAAAGGTCTTGAAGCTGTTTCCGGACTTTCATTTCGCGTGGAAAGAGCGTGCATAGAATTGAATCCACCCATTCCGGCAATGGTAACAGCAGCTTCTGAACCACCGGAAACAATCACATCACAAAGACCGATTCGGATATAATTAAACGCATCGATTAAGGCATTGGCAGAAGAAGCACAAGCCGAAACGGTTGTATAATTAGGTCCCATAAATCCATTTTTAATGGAAATTTGACCCGGAGCAATGTCTGCAATCATTTTGGGGATAAAAAACGGATTAAATTTTGGTGTTCCATCGCCTTTGGCATAATTCAGCACTTCATCTTGGAAAGTTTCTAAACCACCAATTCCGGCACCCCAAATTACACCCACACGATATTTATCAATGTTATCCGCAGTAATTCCGGCATCTTTGATGGCTTCGTCACTGGCAACGATAGCGTATTGCGTAAATTTATCCATACGGCGAGCTTCTTTGCGGTCGATAAAATCTTCCACATTAAAGTTTTTTACTTCACAGGCAAACTTTGTTTTGTGCTTTTCTGTGTCGTAATAGGTGATAGGAGCGGCTCCGCTTTTGCCGTTAATAAGACCGTTCCAGTATTCTTGAATATTATTTCCTATGGGTGTTAAGGCACCTAATCCGGTCACAACTACTCGTTTTAACTCCATTTTGTATAAATTTATTGGTACGAATATAAACAAAAAAACCCTGAAATTTAATGAAAAGTAAAATTCAGGGGAGTTTTTTTATGTATGTGTACGATTGATTGACAATCCGTAATTTAAAATTTGATTAAAATAATAACACCCGTTCCGAGTGAACAGAACGGGATGTTGTTAGTTATTATTTTTTAGCTTCTTCGATGTAAGAAATAGCTTGACCTACAGTAGCAATGTTTTCTGCTTGGTCATCCGGAATTTGAATATCAAATTCTTTTTCGAACTCCATGATTAGCTCAACAGTGTCTAATGAATCTGCTCCTAAATCGTTAGTGAAGCTTGCCTCTGTTACAACTTCGTTTTCGTCAACACCTAATTTGTCTACGATAATCGCTTTTACTCTTGATGCAATGTCTGACATAATCTTTTAAATTTTAGTTTAATTGTTGGCAAAAATAAAAAACTTTATTTTAAAACAACATTTTAGTTCATAAATCTGACTACGAATGTATAAATTTTTTTTTAATCTAGGCGAAAAATCCACGTATATTCTCGTTTTTTATTCGTTTTTTTGTGTCATAAAAATGACAGGAAACATGCAGCATATCGTGATTTTCGCCTCCGGAACGGGTTCTAATGCCGAAAACATTATTCGTTATTTTAAAAATAATGATACAAAATCCGTTGTCGCTGTATTTTCAAACAATTCTGATGCCAAAGTGGTTGAAAAAGCTAAAAATCTTTCGGTTTATACAGTTGTGTTTACAAAAGAAGAGTTGTCGAATGGCGTTGTTTTGTCAAAATTGCAAGCCTTTGAACCGGATTTGATTGTGTTAGCTGGTTTTTTATGGATGTTTCCAACGTGTATCATTCAGCATTTTCCCAATAAAATCATCAATATTCACCCCGCTTTGCTTCCAAAATACGGTGGAAAAGGAATGTATGGCAACCGTGTACACCAAGCAATTTTAGAAAATAAAGAAACTGAAACCGGCATTACCATTCATTATGTAAATGAGCAGTATGACGAAGGAAAAATTATTTTTCAAAAAGCGGTAACTGTAACCGATTGTACTACTTTTGAAGCCATCGCCCAAAAAGTGCATCAATTGGAACAAGAATATTTCCCGAAAGTAATCGACCAACTCCTCTAACCAATTACCCATAACCCATAACCAATTAACTTCAACCCATCACCCAAAAAAAATGTCCCACGAAGTCCACATCTACACTGACGGAGCTGCCAAAGGAAATCCTGGGCCAGGCGGTTATGGTGTGGTGATGGAATTAGTAGGTTCGCCTTATAAAAAAGAGTTCTACGAGGGTTTTCGCTATACGACGAACAACCGTATGGAATTATTGGCCGTAATTGTGGGATTAGAAAAATTAAAACACCCAAAAACAACTGTTTTGGTTACTTCTGATTCAAAATATGTGGTAGATGCTGTTGAAAAAAGATGGGTTTTTCAATGGGAAAAGAAAGGCTTTGCCGGCAAGAAAAATCCCGATTTATGGTTGCGGTTTTTAAAAGTGTATCGTCAGCACCAAGTGGATTTCCAATGGATAAAAGGGCACAACAATCATCCACAAAACGAACGTTGTGATGAATTGGCAGTGTATGCTTCTAACTTGCCCACTTTATCGGTGGATGCTTTTTATGAAAAGGAGGAAGGGAAGTTGTTTTGAAAAATAAAATTCTTATTCCTTAAAATTGATTTTTTTCAATGTTTAAACATAAAACTCCTCCAAAAACCCAACATCTTATTTTTTTGTTTTTTCAACAGGAACAGCTACACCATATTTTCCATCGCCAAGTTTAATTTTTCCGGCATTTGGACCGGCA
>CAYVDH010000292.1:0-2517 GCA_964450355.1 uncultured Flavobacteriaceae bacterium | reverse complement strand
CTTAATTACAATTACAATACTGAAGACACTTTCAATGTTCGTTTGATTGCTCAATCAAGTAAAAATTGTTTCGACACTTCCTATTCTACTGCCATAACTTTTGCTCATCCTGTGGCTAAATTCACAGTTCCAAACGACAGCCAATGCTGGCAAAAGAATTTCTTTGTCATCAACAACAACACTACACTTAAATACGGAACTTTAAACAATTCTTGGGACTTTGGCGATGCTACTTATTCTTCTGATTTTACTCCTACTAACAAAAGGTATCCTAATACTTCGGGTTCTTACATCATTAAATACAAAACTGTTTCTGACAACGGTTGTGCTGATTCTGCTCAAAAAAGAGTGGCTCTTTTAGAAAGACCTATTTCTGAGTTTGACATCAATGACTCCATACAATGTTACAGAGGTCATTTGTTTAATTTCAATAACAAAACTACTTTTAGCGCAATGTATTCTCTAAGGTATTGGTGGGATTACAACAATGGAGATACCAGCATTGGTATTAATCCTAAATCAGCAACCTATGCTAATCCTGGATTGTACAATGTTAGATTAATATCTTATTCCTACCTTACTAATTGCTATGATACTATATTCAAACAAGTGATTCCAGCACCTCATGCTCAAGTGAATTTTAACATCAACAAAGATTCTCAATGTTTAAGATTCAATGACTTTATTTTGAACAATACTTCAAATGTTCAATTTGGCTCTAACAAATACCTTTGGAATTTTGGTGACAATAATATTGATACCAACACAAACACTAATCATCATTATTTAACTGAAAATGCATATACTATCAAATTAGTTGCAACAACAAACTACGATTGTAAGGATTCCATTTCTAAATCTGTTGGTTTCTATGCCACTCCTAAAGCCAGTTTTGTAGTAAATGATTCTACACAATGTTTAAACAAACATCAATTCAATTGGCAAAATACTTCAAGCATTAGCCGTGGCAGTTACCAATCTTATTGGTATTTCTCCGACAACAGTTCCAGCAATGTCAAAGATTTAATCAACAAAACTTTCAACTCTCCTTTGTACACCAATTATTACCTTAGTGTATTGTCTGACAAGGGTTGTTCGGATACTTCTTTTGCTCGTTTGTACCTCGAAAAGCAAGGCAATTTAAGCATCAATTTAACTCAAAATGATTCGCAATGTTTAAGAGGAAACCAATTTGATTTTAACACAATCAACAACAATACTTCGGTCAATATTCTTAATTCTCATTGGGTATTTGGAGACGGTCAGGAAAGTTTCAGTAATGTTCCTGCCACTCAATCTTTTTTAACTGATGGCAATTACAAAGTATTACTTTCTGCTCAGTCTGCTGTGGGATGTTATGATTCTGCCTATTTGGATGTCGTAATTCATCCACACCCAGTCAGTGATTTCAGCACTAACGATGTGTGTTTCCCTGAACCTGTTAACTTCACTAATAATTCTACAATAAAAACTGGCAGCATTTCTCAAACCAAATGGCATTTTGGCGATGGCAAAGTTTCTTTTGTCAACTCCCCTACTTATGTTTACAAAAACGATGGCATTTATTCCATTGCTTTAATCAGCACTTCTCAATACGGTTGTGTGGACAGCATTTTCAAATCAAACAAAGTAGTGGTTAAAGAAAAACCTAAAGCTAATTTCAGCTTCAGTAAATTGCCAACTACTGTGTTAGAGCAAACACGTTTGCAATTCAAACAAACTGCCAGCTCCGATGTTACTCGATTCAATTGGGATTTTGGCAACAGCACATACAGTCAGGATGCAGACCCTATTGGATTATACGATGACACTGGAAGATACAATGTGACTCAGATTGTATGGAATGCCAACAACTGTTCGGACACCATCACTAAAAACACAGGTTTATTATTACCAGATTTCTTCATCAATATACCAAATGCTTTCTCTCCTGACAAAAATGGAATCAACGAAATGTTCTTACCTATTGCAAGTAAATATGTAAGAGAATATACATTTGAAATTTACAACAGATGGGGTGAATTATTATACAAAACAAACGACATAAGACAAGGTTGGGATGGCACATACAAAGGTGAAAAATGCATGGAAGGTGTGTACATGTATAAAATATATGTGATACCTATGAATGGAGCAAAAAGAGCATTAAAAGGTAGCATTACATTGTTAAAATAAATTATTTCTGTTTTAAAAAATCTTTACATTTGTAAAGACAATGCAGTGAAAGAATTTCTTAACTATGATGCTGATTTTAATTTCTTATTATACAAAAACTCAAAACACCTATTACTTCAATTATTCCTTCAATGTAGGATTGCCATCTTTCTATACACATTCAGTTAATCAGGAAAGTAACGGATTATCGTGGTTTACATCCAAGGTAAGAATTGTAAAATACGACAGTAAAAGATTTCAATTAAACAATTCCGATAATGGCATATCAGTCAATGAAGTTTTTAAATTATTTAAAGTTTAAAATAACCTATTGAAGTTACAAAAATTTAATAGAATACATTG
>CAYVDH010000291.1:0-2529 GCA_964450355.1 uncultured Flavobacteriaceae bacterium | reverse complement strand
GAAATATTATAATGAATAAAAATAACATTTATAGTCTATTAATATTTTCATTGTTTATACTTAATCTTAAATCACAGGTTAATTTAAAACTAATGCCTAATGATTCCATGAGAATTTATTCTACGAATGGAATTTCTATATGGGGTAATTTTTATAATTCTGGTAATAGCTCTACAGGTGGAAGTTTAATTTTAAGTGAAGGAGCTAATGTCATTATGTATGGAGATTCATTTAAAAACACCAATGCAAGTCAAGTTTTAGGTGGAGGTGAAATCATCATGACCAGACCTCGTCCATTTCCCTATTTCAATACAGCTGAACAAGTATTTGATGGGGGAGGTGTTATAAGTTCAATACCCGACTTAACTGTAAATTCACCAAATAATGTCATACTAAAGTTTGGAGATTTAAAAGTGAGAGATTCAATTAAGTTCATTAATGGACACATCATTTTAAATAAAAAAGATTTAATTTTAGGGAATGGAAATCCTGGAATAATTACAGGGTATAACGAAAATAGTTATATAGTAACAAATGGCAATACTAAAGATTCACTTAAAGGTTATTTTATCAGAGAAAATATAGGGAATTCGAATTTTGTTTTCCCCGTTGGTCACTCTATTGGAGATTACACGCCTGCTGTGATTAGAAACAGCGGTACATCAGATCATTTTAAAGTAAGAGTTTTTGATACTGTTTACGAAGATGGATACACTAGAAATATCCCTAATTCTTTCCATGTATCTGCTGATGAAAGGAGTGTTCAAAGAACATGGGATATCAGAGAAAATACAGCTGGTGGAAGTAACATGAATCTAACTTTACAATACAATATCAACTCAGAGGGTTCGGTATTTAATTACAATAGGAATAGAGCTTTTATTTCACATTTTGTTGGATATTATCCTAACAACACTGGCGACACTACTTCCAATTGGAAATGGGATAATTTTTCGTATGCAAGCACTTCAGCACCAATATCACCTGGTACCATTACTACAGGTTCTTCATTAACCAATGCTGCAATGAAATCCAGAAACAATATCACTTCATTTTCGCCTTTTACAATTACTGCTTGGGAAGTGGTTCCTACTCCTTTACCAATAGAAATAATAAACTTTGACGCTTATTGGCAATCAGATAAAGTAGCAAAAATTCACTGGTCTATAAATCAAAATAATTTAATCAAAAATTTTGAAGTATTGAAAAGTGATAATGGTATTGATTTTAATTCAATTCAAACAATATCTAATTCAAATGGCAGCAATCCTTTACAATCATATTCAATTCTAGATGAAGATTTCAAATCGGTTGCTAACTCTTATTTTTATAAATTAAAATTAAATCATTTGGATGGTCAAACATCTTATTCGAACATAAAATTATTAAAACTAAATGAATCCAATGTTTCAACTTTGACAGTATATCCTAATCCTAACAACGGGAAATTTACCATACCAATTTTTGACAATGAAATTGCAAATGATATTTATGTTTATGATGCTACTGGAAAATTAGTTTATTTTACCAATTATAATTCAATAGAAAATCAAATTGACATGAGCATAGATAACTTAGCTTTTGGAACCTATCACATTGTAGTTGAAAATCAGTTAAATTCATATAAAGCCAAATTTGTAATTTATTGATATACAATGAGCCTTTAAAAATGTTTTTTCAATTAGAAAACTTAATTATATTTGTTGAAAATTGATTTTAAAAGCTTGTATATTAGATGATGAGAATTTAGCAATAGCCTCATTAAGAGTTGATTTAGAAAGGCATTGTCCATTTGTAAAAATTCTTGCTACTTTTAATAAACCTTCAGAAGCACTTTTGTACCTCAAAAACAATGAAATAGATTTATTGTTTTTAGATATTGAAATGCCCGTGATGAATGGGATTCAATTTTTAGAGGCTCTAGGAAATATTAATTTTGATGTTATTTTTACAACAGCTTTTCAAGAATATGCTTTACAAGCCATAAAATTAAAAGCTAAAGATTATTTATTAAAACCAATAGATAGTGATGAATTAAAAAATACCATTGATAATTTAATTAAAACTTATCCTTCTGAACTTAAATCACCACCAAAAAAACCAACAAAAATAGCCCTTCCAGACTCTAGTGGTATAGAATTCATTGAATTAGATTCAATTTTATATTGTCTAGCAGATAAAAATTACACAACATTTTTTATGATTGATAATGAAAAAAAAGTTGTTAGTAAAAACTTGGGAGAATTTGAAAAGATTTTAGATCCTACTAAATTCATAAGAATACATCAGTCTAGCATTATCAACATTAATTTTGTAAAGAAAGTTACTAAAGGAGAAAACTCATCTGTAATCATGAAAAATGGCACTGAATTGAGTGTTTCAAGAGCTAAAAAAAATGATTTTATGGGTATGATGGAACAGTTTTTACAAAACTAAATATTCATTCATAAACTCCAAATGTTCATTTTCTGAAATCTCCTGACTTGTCCACTTTAGTGCAACAAATCAAGTTTGAATAATATATCTTCT
>CAYVDH010000290.1:0-2533 GCA_964450355.1 uncultured Flavobacteriaceae bacterium | reverse complement strand
TTTATCATCGTTTTGGATAACTAAATTTAATGATTTACAAACATAGGACGGGTTTTGCGTCAGGCGGGGTGTCGTATAAACTTGAAGTTTTGTGCTTCTAATGAACTTTAGTAATAAATTGGGCATTTGTACATGGAAACCCGCCCGAACGCAAAGCCCGAAAACGTTGTGCGTCATTCAACAGACCGTAACCAATTGACAAAAAAATGAATTCAATTTTGACAGATAATTTACGAGAGGACTTTTTTATTCGCCTTTACTTTGACGACAGAGAAGGATTTCACAAAGCAGGAATTAAAAGAGCATTTTTAGATTTCAGTAGAACACTAAAAATTCAAGACGACAACAGAGCAACACTGAAAGCAAATGCTGAAAATTTTATATTGACACAGCTAAACAAAGCAACACAAACCGATTTCAACTCACAAGAAGAATTTGACAACTTTCATAAATTGAGTTGTGTAAAACTAATTGAAACTTGGACAGAACTAAAATTTGGACAAGCTCAAAAATGGATAAATATGACTTTGAAATATTGGTTGTTATTAGGCGAAAATAGAATTGCAAGAATAGAAAGAAACGCAAAATATTTCCATATTCCTATTGACAGCTATGTACAGAAAGGAATGTTTGGCGAAAAATACCCAAATGCTTGGAGCAAAATTGACGACTATGAAACATATATGAACTACCAAAGAGAACACAGAAATAAAAAGACAGGAAATTATCCAATCATTGACGAGTTTAACTTTTTTAACAGCTACAAGCCATAACGAATGCACTACCAACAAAGAATAGACAACATATTTGCAAAAGGAGATTTGTGGAAACACAGAACTTTAAGAACTTTATTTGACCCACATTCAAGTGAATACAACCAAACGACAATGGAACGAAAACTTGAAATCTTACAGACAATCAAAGACAACGGCATTGACCTTGTCAATTTACTTGACGAGTATAAAGAGTTTTACACAGAAGAAAATAAAATTCACGTTGTAGATGTAGCAGAAGAAGGACTGAAAATATTAGAAAAACAACTCAATGAAAAATGAACGAACGCACAACAAGGGTTTGAACGCAAGGCAGGCAGATGTACTAAATTCAACATTTGTACTTCTATTTGACTTTAGTGCTAAACTGAACATTTGTACTTCTAATCCTGCCCTGCGTCAAGCCCCAAACCGTTATGTGTAAGTGTTCAGTTAATCGTTCTAATCAACATTTCGGTTGAAAATTTTAAAAGAAAAAACCACCTTACTTATTTAATCACCACTATAGTTATCTTCATATTTATAACAGAATTTATCTAAACCAATTATTTTCATAGCTGTTAATCTATGATACCCATCAGCCAATCCATTTTTATCATAAGACAAACATTGTTTTTTTAATAGTTCTGGGTTATCAACAAAATATTTTATTGTTTTGATATTATCATTATCAATATTTTGTATAGAACCCCAACCATTAACAATATCATTCAATGTGAATTTTTTTAAAGATGACCAATGTGAATTTTTGATTCTTTCAAATTCAACATTAACATTTTTTAAGTTTGTATAATTTTCATTCAAAAACTCTCGTATCGTGGTTTTTATAAATTGTTTCAAATCCTTCATTTGTTTTTTCTTTATATATAAATTTCAATTTTAAATTTCCTACCCTTATTTTTCCTTTAAAATTTTTGTTCAGTTCTCCGAATGATGTTTCCACCTTAATTAACCACACCTACACATAACAAGGTGTATAAGAAAGTTTGCTATCAACATTTGTTGTAATTTGAAAGTTCATCTAAGCAAACCTTCTCATACACCCAACCGTTAGCAGAAATGCGAGTTGCTGACTCAAAAAATTGAAGCCATTAAAAAATGAAGAACTTAATATTTATATTTTCTTTTTTACTATTGACATATTCGTGTGGAAAAGAAAAAACAATAGATAATACCCCTAAGAATAGTTATGACAACTTTGATTTTTATTCAATTAAAAAAATTAAAGGAACTGAAAGCAACACTAAAAAAGAATTAGAACTTGAAGTTTATGAGTCGGTAAAAGGTAAAAAGTTCTTAAATCAAACTAAAGAATACATAAATACAGATATTGATTCATCTAACAGTCGCTTCTATAATTTAGAATTCAAAAAAAATAAAGCACATAATTATGAGGGTAATATTAATGTAGTATACGAAAAGAAGAAAATTAAAGAAATCGAATTTAAAGTAATCACATCAACTCATACCGAAAAAAATAAAATTTTATCTTTTAAATCAAGTGACTCAAATACCATTAACTTTAAATTTCTAAATACGGATTCTACTCATCCAATCAAAGGAGTTTTGTGTATTAATATAGAAACTGACTTATTAATAGAGGGTGAAAAGGAAGCTGGATATTATATTGAATACATGCTTATTGACAGCGAAAAGACAACGGACAATCTATTTATTGAGAAATACAAAAAGAACAAATAGCACTTCTGCTAACACGAACTGTGCAGAAAACCAAATAAATTAGGCTATTTTTTGCAAAT
>CAYVDH010000289.1:0-2581 GCA_964450355.1 uncultured Flavobacteriaceae bacterium | reverse complement strand
AATAATAAAAAATTAAATGAAATTATTTAAAAAACAAATCAATATTAAGTATTTAAATTTATACATTTTTATTAATGAGTCTTTAGGCATAGAGCTAACAAAGGCATAATAACCTAAACACCTTGTGACGCACTTTTCAATTGTGCTTAAGTTCTGTTTAAATTGTCTTTTATTGCGCATTTAAGAAAATGATATAACGAATTTAAGGATTTTTTTTCATATCCTTTAACAACTGTAAAGTATTACAAACTAAATAAAATTCAAAAATCCGAAAATCTCTAAATCATAAAATAAATAAGTTCTTCTCTGCTTGCCTTCACTAAGTTTGACAATGGTTTTATTGTTGAATTGTTATTTGTTCTGAAATCTACAATCTGAAATCTGTGCATCAAGTTCTAAATTCCAAATCATTGATTTAAAAAATAGCTGTATCCTAGGGTATCCAATGTATAATAATTCTGATTTAAATCCGTGTTGTCCCAAATTTCCCATTTGCGGAATAAAAACTCATTGGGCTTAAGCTTTTTATTGTTGTCATTGAATAAAAAATCTTGCTCTAAACACAATTGCTTAGTGCTATTCAATTTTGCTGATGACATCACCATCGATTCTATTCCATAACTCCAATTCGCTATCTCTTTATGATCTTCTATTAAAGAATCTTTAACCACGAATTTTTGTTGCTTCACCTGTTCTGTTTTTTTTAATAAATCAAACATTACCATGTTCCTTTTTTCATGCATCGACACTGTGTCTATAGTCAATAAAATGCGATATGCTGTAATCAATAGTATCAAAATGTATGTCCATGAATTCAACTTGAAATACAAAAACAACACCAATACAACAAACACTGCCGGTGCATACATTTGCTCTATGTACCTATTTATTTCTTCAGGATTGAGGTTGATACAATTTAAAAACACTATCAGCAAAAACGATAATAACACTACCGTTACCTCCAAGAACTTTTTTTCTTTTAATCCTACATAAATTCCTAATCCTAGCAAAATCAATACATCTAAATAATTTGCCACCATGAATTTTAACCATTTAAAAAAATAGGAAAATGAAAATATTTTTTGATACTCTCCTATTGATACCAATCTCAACAATTCATCGAATTTAGCCTTCTCATATTCACTGGGGAATGTTTTTTTGATGATTACATACAACCCCAAACTCAAGGTTATGTACAGCAACCATTTTTTGTACGATTTATAGTCCCTTAGCAAACTGGAATACAACACAACAAAACACAATACAGCCATAGGGTGCGATGTAAACACAAACACCAATAATAGCATTACAACTAAACCATGTTTCCAATTGAATGCCGAATTAAAATGCTTGACATAAGCATAACTGAACACCAAAAGACTTAATCCATAAAACAATTCGAACTGTGGAGTAAAATGAGCTTCAACTATCCCTACAAACTGCAATAAACACAGTACAATGGCAGCATGGTAGTTTTTAAAGTATTTATAAGCGATGTAAGTCAAACTGAAGTGAAACAATACTGAAGTGAGTGAGTATATTAGCACTAACAACTTGAGAGGAAAGTGCAATTGTAAACCTATCCAAGTAAGAGATTGGGACAAAAACAAAACAAGCCTTCCATGTTCAACATGAAAAGCTTGTTTATTGATGAGTTGAAAAAAATAATATCCGCTATCTGCATACAATCTTTCGAATGAATACAGGGCAGAGAATGCAGCCAATACTAAAAATACAGAGCCAAGGTAAACTTGAAATGATTTAAATTCCGAAGTTGCCTTGGCTTGCAAATTTGTTACTTGAAATGATTAATGTGAATTAGCTGGATTAAAAATGCTGGTAGCATCATAATCTTTCACTGATTCACCGTTTCTGATGATGACTAATTTTTCTATTTTATCTCCTTGTTGTATTGAATCAACAACAGTTTGGCCATCTATTACTTTGCCAAATACTGAATGTTTTCCATCCAACCAAGGTGTTGGAACATGCGTGATAAAAAACTGGCTTCCATTAGAAAAAGGACCAGCATTAGCCATGCTTAATATCCCAGGCACATTGTGCATTAAACTTGGATCGAATTCATCTTTAAATCTGTATCCAGGACCACCTCTACCATCGCCATTAGGGTCGCCACCTTGAATCATGAAATCAGGAATAACTCTGTGAAAAGTCAATCCATCATAATAAGGAACTCCTAAATCTTTGGCATTGTTTTTTATTTTACCTTCGGCTAATCCTACAAAATTAGCAACTGTTACTGGAGTTTTAATGTGTTCTAAACTCAAATAAATTACTCCTTTATTGGTATGCATTTCAGCATACAATCCTTCAGATAATGATTGGTAATCCACTGTTATTTTCCAAATAATTTTGAAATGATGCTCAATATTCCTCCGCCTTTGTTGGTATTGGTTTGTTGACCGGGTTGTTGAGGATTATCACCACCGGTAAACATGCCAATTAAGCTGCCAATATCCAATCCACCTTGTCCACCAGCTAATTGACCTATTAGGCCTGATAATCCACCAGCATCTGCTATGCCATTTTCCTTTTTTAGTATTCCTAAAAATCCCATGAT
>CAYVDH010000288.1:0-2668 GCA_964450355.1 uncultured Flavobacteriaceae bacterium | reverse complement strand
CAATTTGCCTTTATCAAAATTGTACTTAAACGAAATCATTATCTGTTTTCATTCTTATTTGATAATAGTGTTTAATTGTTCTCTTTTTACCTTTTTTCCATGGTTTCTTCTTGTTTGTATCTCGCACTTTGAATTTATGTAAATAACCTTTGCGAGTTTTTTTTAATTTTTTAACTTCATTAATTCCACATTTATTTAGCAATCCATATTGTCCAAAATATATTTTTATTTCTGAGCAACTTGTATCAAATTGAAATGAAGTCTTTATTAATTCTAAATTAGTTGATTTCAGTGTGTTTTTTGATACTGTCAAAGCATTTGATGAACATTTATATTGTTGTTCACCTATAGAAACTGTTCCATAATATGAGGTAATAGAACTATCATACATACTATAAAAAGAAAATTTGATGCTGTCTTTATAAAACTCATTTTTTATTTGAATAATTGATGAAGAAGGACATCTTGATGAATCATACTTAAATAGATAGCCAAATGCGTTTTTCTTATAATCACCTAATGCAAAATATGAATAGCCACATAAATGCGAACTATATAGAAATGTTCCATTGTCATAAAGCACGTATTTTTCATGTCCTAAAGAGGGCACAGGTAGTAAAAGCGTATCTTGAGCAATGCTGTGGCTAAAATTTATAAATGAAATCATTGATAAAAGTAGTTTTATATGGTATTGAATATTTAGGTTCATTTTTTTAATTAGTCTAAATGATGTCGCTCATCTTGGCAATATTACATTTTTTTAAAATTGACTTACATCAGTGAACTTGATAGGACGCACAAAAATTTTTTAACCTCTGCTCTACCAAATTCTTTTGAGAACAGTTAACACTTGGTAATATTTTTATTGTTTTATAATTCAATTTATTTATAAAATATCGATGTGTTTTTTTAGAGTTCTATGAGTATATTTGTCTCTAAGGGTATAAAAACTTACAATACATCCTAAAATCAGACATCCAAACAAATAGTATTCAAAATGTAAATTTTCAATAGAAAAAGTATTATAAATGGTTTCACTTGTTTCAGTTTTTAAATTTGTAATTCTGTTACAAGCTAATTTGATGATCTGTTGTCTTAAAACAATACTAATCACCATAAAAACTGTAACAATTAACCCACTAATTATTCTTCTTTTTGTTAATTCAATTCTTGCAAGTCGCCAAGTCATATAAAGTAAAACAGGTGCCAGCCCAATTACAAATGAAAAAAATATTGCCAGTTTATATGTACTACCTATTTCGCTTGTTTGGTAGTTTAAGTTTTCAATTTTTGGCAATAATAATCCAAATTGTTTCCTAAATATTATCAAAGACAAAATGAATAAGACTATAGAAGTGATAATAGTCAGTATTAATGTTGTATTCTTATTCGTCATTTATAAGTTGTTTTTTTTACTTCAAATTAACGTTAGTTTATCTAAATACTCATTTCCATCCTCTGAGAATGAAAAAATTAAAAACCTTTTAAGTCTATTAGCCATTTTATTTTATGCGAATATAACTTTTTTAAATAGTTTTTATGCAGTTTGATGTATTTAGGAATTGCCTTAGGCGGGTATTTTTAGCACAAAAGTTCATAAATATTCCTAATGTTTAAATAAGTACAATATTATATAAATATGCACTTCAGCCCCGCTATTGACAATACCGTGTTAGCAGCTGGCATGTTTTAGTATTGCATTTCGACTTTGTTAAGTGGTTGGTTAAAGAAATGTCCCATATTGTCTATTATATTATTGTCAATGTTGTCGTCAAATTTACGTGCAAATAGATTATTACCTTCTAAAAGAAATTGTACATCATCTTCTGTAAATGTTTTCGGTCTTAATTTTATATCTCCATCGGGTATCCAAATAATGGCTCTTTTGTCGTCATTGATAAGAACTTCGTCAAATGAAGTATTCATCAGTACTGTTTGAAAAAATGATTCGTCAGCAATTAGTGTATTTTTGTAGTAATCCTCAAACTTTTTAGTTTCTCTACTATTACAAATAAACTCACAACATTGTCTTGTCAAAATCATCCATTGTCCACCAATATAGGGAACTGCATCTTTTAAATATGCCCTTTTATAAGTTATATCACTAATACCTTCTGCTGTTTCTGTAAAATGGTTTTCAATTCTGTTCATTGTTTCAGGTCTTACAACCAACTGGTTAGCAATTTTCAGGAAGTTTTTTCCTGTATTTTTTGTAAGATATTCTCTAATTATTTTTTGAGATTTTAAAGGGTAATCTTGTCCACTTAAATTGATAAAGAAATCCCACTCAACATTTAATTTTAATAGATAACTCATTCCATTAAGTTCTGCTTGAACCATACTATATCCTCCCCAAACAACGTTTTCGCTTTCCAAAATGTAAGTATTAGGAAAATCAGTTAAAAAATCTTTTATGTCATCATAAATGTCAATACTTGCTTTTTTGTCTAAATGAATTAAGTAATGGTTTTCTGGGTGATAAAGCGCTTTGAAAAGTCGCTTGAATTGTTCTGGAAATCTATGTACCAAAATAAAATAGGCAATTGTTACTTGATTTGAAATTGTGTTTTCTGTTTTTCTGTCTCTTTCTGTCATATTATTTTTTGTTTATGTTAATCCCAGATTACGCATTAGGAATTTTGATTGATAAATCAAGAGGGTAATCCCA
>CAYVDH010000287.1:0-2693 GCA_964450355.1 uncultured Flavobacteriaceae bacterium | reverse complement strand
GTGTTGGAAGTTTTACTTGAAGTTCATTTTCAGCTTCAGAAACCATATTATAAGTTAAAGGAGGATTATTATAGTAATTCTCTCCCCAAAATTCGTTCTTATAAATTGCCATTGTACTTCTGTGTTGTTGGTTTAAGTTATTGCATAACGGTTTGCAGATTTGCGATGGGCGGAATTTTTACCACTAATGTTCATGCGGAGCACAAAATTTTCGACTACTACAAAACTGTCAGCGGAGTATGAAACCCCGCTTATTGCAAATGTGCTATTATATACTGTTTTTTCTATCATTCGCCACAAATTACCTTCGTTACTTTTTGTGTATTCGGGTCAAAATATATTTCTATCCCCGTTGATGCTCCAAATTTTTTTGGATATGTCAAATGATAAATTTTCTGAGGTTCTTTGGTATGATATGTCCATATTTCACTCCTAAATTTTCTGTTATAAAAATCGTAATCACCCATTATTTTCTTTGCTTCTTCCAAGGTCATACCTGTCTTAATATTTTCACATTTTTTCAAATATTCAGAAGCTTCCATTTCGAACTTAGCAAGGTCAAATACGAGTTTGCCAATGGAGACTATCCCAATTACCGCTAAGGAGTATATTATAAGTTTTTTCATTCTAGTATCGTTCTAAAATGGCACATAACGTTTTGCCTTTAGTTCGCATTCAAATAAAAAGTAATAACTTTCCGAAAGGGAAACGGGTGACCTAAAACGTTTTGTAGGAGTAAGTCCTTTTAGCTGCATAAGTCCCGTTTCTCCTTTTCGGTCTTGCAAGTACCCATTGGAATGATAGGCTTTAAGGCCTGATAAAGGCGATGGTACAGCAAGCGTTATTAAATTTTCTTAAATACAAATGTATGAAAAAAGTAATTGAAACAGTAGGAATTGATGTATCAAAATTAACATTGGATGTACATCTCCACAAAGTTGGTCAGCACCAACAGTTCTCTAATGATCAAGCTGGATTTAAAAAGATTTTAGCTTGGTTAAAATCAAAAGGAATTAAGCCAGATGATATATTAATTTGTTTTGAACACACTGGTTGGTATTGTGTATTATTGGGTTATTTTCTTTCCCAAAAGGAAATATGCTACTGTTGTATTAATCCAATTGAAATAAAGCGTTCAATGGGCTTAAAAAGGGGTAAAAGCGACAAGGCCGATGCTAAAGAGATTGCCTACTATGCCTGGCTTCGTCGTGATGATTTAAAACCAACAAAACCACCTGCAACAAATCTCATTGAACTGCAGCGTATGATGAGCTTGCGCGAGCAGTTAGTAAAACAAGCTACAGCGCTTAAAAACCTTCGCTGTGGCATGGAGCAGCTTACCGGTAAAAACAGTTCAGACTTTTCAGTGGTACAAATTAGTGAAACCATTGACCATCTAGAAGTACAAACTAGAAAAGTAGAAAAGGCTATGGAAGCCTTGATAAAATCTGATGAAGACATGCAAGCCAATTACAAATTGTCGAAAACTGTTAAGGGAGTGGGGCTCGTTTTGGCGGTTCAATTGCTGTTGCACACGCACAATTACACACGCTTTTCAAGTTGGCGACAGTTTTCCTCGTATTGTGGTTTAGTGCCATTCCCTTATCAGTCAGGAACCAGTATAAATGGACGATCGAAAACCCATCCTATTTCAGATCGCAAGATGAAAAGTTTATTGAGCATGTCGGCCATCAGCGCTATTCAGCATGACAAGGAATTGAAAATGTACTATTCTAAAAGAGTTGCAGAAGGCAAACCCAAGATGCTGGTATTAAACATTATTCGCAACAAATTGGTATCGAGAATTTTTGCAACGGTGAACAGGGGGACACCATTCGTCGAATTGAGTCAATTTATTGCATAAAATATTTGCTTTTTATCTTGGAATGCAGCTACCCGAAGGTGGCGGTTTGGAACACTAAACTGTCTATACGCACCAATGTTTGTTTGAAATTCAAACGTTCGTATTCGCACTGTCCCGCCACTTCTGGGTAGGTGCTTTTATGCGCTGGCAATTGTTTGTTTATATGTCTCGGTGATCGCAGCATTTTCAATTTCGTTTTTTAAAAGTTCCATTAATGACTGGATGTCAGTGTGCATATTTTCGTAAGCAGAATATTGAACACGAAGGTGGTCACCGTGTGCAATATTATTTCGTGAATCAACAAGGTCGTTGATTAAACTTTGATAAGATGAGAATTTACCTATGTCAAGGTCTAATACAAAAATAATTTCTTCAAATCTATCATATCTTAAATTTGACTTTGTCTGAATAATGTTCTTAGTTGGTATGTTAGAATTCTTATCAATTTCGTTTAGCAGAAATTCAACTGTTTTTGTTTTTTCTTCAATATTTTTAATTTCTAATTTCCCAAGTTTCTTTGTTAAGGATAAAGCTATAAATTGAGGTTTAAGTTGATTATGTTTTAAATATTTGTTGGCTACAAATTCCAAATATAGTTCGCAAGATTTTTTTACAAATCCTTCCCAATGTGCGTATAATATAGGAACAGCAAAACGCAGTGCAGCGTTCTGCATAGGGCTATTTGAGATTGGATTTTCTACTTGGTCTTTAATTAGTTTTAGCTCCTTTCTTCTCCAAGCATAATCTTCTCCTATTAACCTTGTAAGGTCAGCAAATGTGAAAACTTTTTTCGCCATTATTTTCTAAAGAATTCTTTTGCAAATGGAAC
>CAYVDH010000286.1:0-2705 GCA_964450355.1 uncultured Flavobacteriaceae bacterium | reverse complement strand
GTATGTTTCATTTTTTATTTAATTATTATTTTTTGAGTAGTAATATTATCTTTATTTTCAATTTGTATATAATAAATTCCTTTGTTCATATTTTGAGTTGAAAATGTAAAATTATCGGATGAAAAGGTATCATTTAATATCACTTGTGATAATGTATTTAAAACTTTAATTTTCAAATTTTCGTTGGTAGGATTCTCGATTTTTATATTTATAATATCGCTTGATGGATTGGGATAAACACTAAAAGTATTGGTTTTATTTTGACTTAAAATATTGGACGAACCTCCAGATTTATATACCCAAACCTCAGCACCATAAGCAGCGGTAAAACCTAAAGTAAACAATCCAATACTTGTACTTTTTAAGTTGTTTCTAAAACCACCAAAATATTCCAATGCATTAACAGGTGTTACTTGTGTTGTACCTGCTTCTGTACCATCTGTATTCCAAATATAAGTGTAACCTGCGGTTTGACTACCTATAAACCATAATTTATTGTCATATATTTCAAAATTGGTATATCTTCCTGCATTTAAACCTGCACCAATAGCTTTAACACAAACAACTTCATTGTTATTATTTAATTTAAATAACTGTGTGCCTAAACTGGGGTGATCAACTCTCATATACAATTCATTATTGTATATTTTCATTTTATAAAATTCAGGTAAATTAGCATCAAATACTGTATCTAAAACATTAGTGCCAGCATCAGTTCCATCTGTAGAAATTAAATTTAGTTTTGGTCCACTTATTCCAAGCCTATCAGCAACCAAATATATTTTATTGTTAAATACAATCATGTCATTGATTCTTGAACCAATTCCACCTGGCCTAATATCAACAGCTAATTTTGTACCAGCATCTGTTCCATCTGTTTCCCATAATTCAGAACTTACAGCAGCATTGCTTGCAGTAGCTGAAAAATACATTTTATTATTTAATGCAACTATTTTAATTGTTTCAGAAGATGTTAGTACACTAGAACCTCCTGCATTTGTATTGATATTCTTAATCATATAAGTTCCTGTACTTGTGCCATCACTTACCCATATTTCATTGCCTAAACTTCCACTTCCAGCAAAAAAATACATTTTGTTATTATGAATATGATTGTCATCGGGATGTGGTGTGTAACCTGCTGAAATAGCATCGTTGTTTAATATAGAAGTTCCTGCAAGCGTCCCATCAGTAACCCACAATTTTGTAGCAGTACCATCGTTAGCCCAAAAAATTAATTTATTATTTACAACGCCATATATAGATGATGCATAAACACCACTACCAGTTCCTGAGTTAAAATCTTTGAAAAGCTGAGTACCTGCTGCTGTGCCATCGGTACTCCATAATTCAAAACCATTGGTAGCATCACTAGCAGCAAAAAATACTTTATTGTTTAGTAGTACATAACCGCCAGGTGTTGTAGCAGTTGTGCTTAATAATGTTGTGCCAGCATCTGTTCCATCTGTTACATACAATCCCATAATAGTACCATTGCTTAGGTTGAAATATACTTTAGAATTGTGTTCATAAAATTCAGATTGCAAATTACTACTACCATACCAATTGCCTGGTGTAATATCTTTTAACAATTGAAATGATTGAGCATTTACTAATAGTGAATTTAAAAGCACTAAGGCTAAGATTAGTTTGTTTTTCATAGTTTTATTTATTTAATGTTTATATCTGTAAAAGTTCCTTTAATATTGGTAAATCCACCTGAGTTCATGGTAACATCGAAAGTGCCTGAAATTTTACTTCCAGAATTGGCAGTTACAATGATGCTACCTGTTGTGGCAGAGTGTAATCCTGAACTAACAAATGCAAGAGCATTTCCATTGCCAATAGTATAAGTTGCAACAGAGCTGGCATTTAAATTAATTTCAAATTTTTTAGTGCCCTTCCAAGCAAAAAGTGTTTTGTATTGTGCAGTAAATCGAGAAGAATCTGCTATATTTTCAGCGCCACCATTTTCGGTCCATTTAAAACCAGAAGTTGGACCATTACTGGGATTGTTTGAAGTAGTAGAAGAAACTTCTTCTTTTTTGCAAGAAAATGCCAATAATAATAAAAGGCATAGGTTGAGTTTGAAAAGTGTTTTCATATTTGAATTTATTTAAATTTATAATGTAATTTGAGATTCTATATTAAAAGATATTGATAAGTTATCTTCCAACAATATTTGTGGATTAAAGAATGAAACTAATGGTCTTGTTTCTAATGTATTTGCAACAATTACATCATTTTCTGAAATCGTATAAACAATTTTTTGACCTTTAATTTGTGATGAATAAAATATCATAGTTGATTTTATTTTCATGTTACAAATTTGAAAACAATGTGATATTTATACAATGGTCGATAATGACCATTTTTAATTTTCATGAAAATATTCAAACAATGTGATTGAAACATGAACTGCAATGTAGTTTTTTTTTAATTTTAGGGCATGCCCCTCCTTAGGTCGGGTCGGGCTATGCATTACAAGTCCTCGTCTCGGATGGACCGAGCCTCCGGGCTTTCCATTGCTATCCCTCATGCGTGCTTACGCCTGAGCAACACAGGGTAAAAATTTTAACATTTAATCATTCAATAAAGGTTAATCCCGAAGGGATGGCATGATTATAACCAATGATAATAAAGAAAAAAAAACCCTGAAAGGGTGGCATTATGTCAATTAAATTTTTCTTCTTTTTAATAAAAAA
>CAYVDH010000285.1:0-2715 GCA_964450355.1 uncultured Flavobacteriaceae bacterium | reverse complement strand
ATTACTTTCTCAAACAAAAACTCTTGGATTATTAAAAAAAACAAATGGAAATGATGAAAATGGATATGTTTTGTTTTCTCCTGTTGGTTCTGATTCTACTTTTTTAATAAATAAATGTGGTCAGTTGGTGCATTTTTGGAAAAATAAATACACACCTGGCATGTCTTTGTACATAAAACCAAATGGAAATTTAATAAAAGCTGGGGTATATTCTGATACAAGTTTTGGCTCAGCTGGAGGAAAAGGTGGTGTTATAGAAGAATATGATTGGGATGGTAATTTGATATGGGAATATGCTTTAATTAACGATTCATTATCCCAACACCACGACATTAAACCTTTGCCAAACGGCAATGTTCTGGTCTTAGCTTGGCATGCCATCACCAAATCAAGAGCCATTGATTTGGGAAGAGATTCTTTATTTTTTGGAGCATACAATCAATTGTGGGGAGAGAAAATAGTGGAATTAAAACCCATTGGCTCTGATAGCGCTGAAGTAGTATGGGAATGGGATTTGTTTGATCATGTCATTCAAGATGTTGACCCAATAAAACCTAATTATGGAGTGATTAGAAATCATCCTGAGAAAATGAACATCAACTATGCTTTGAATGTTTATACACATGATTGGATACATGCAAATTCGATTGATTACAATGAAATTACAGATCAAATTGCCATCAGTGCTCATAACATTTCTGAGTTTTGGATCATAGACCATAGCACTACCACTGCACAATCTAAAACTAGTTCGGGTGGTAATTCAAACATGGGAGGAGATTTATTGTACCGTTGGGGAAACCCTCAAGCATACAATAGTGGGACAGCTATTGATAGAAAATTATTTAGACAACACAATGTTCAATGGATAAAAAATGGATTACAAGATTCAGGAAAAATATTGTTGTTTAATAATGGTTGGGACAGAGATTCAGCTTATTCATCGGTAGATATCATTGATATTCCTGATTTAACCAACAACTTATACAAAAACAACATCCCATATGGTCCGTCTAATCATTATTGGAAATATTACAGTAAAAATCAAGGAGAATTTTATTCACCTATCATTTCTGGAGCACAGCGATTACCAAATGGAAACACGTTGATATGCAGTGGTGTTCAAGGTCGTTTCTTTGAAGTAACGCCAAATAAAAACATAGTATGGACTTACAAATGTCCTGTTATCAATTCTACAAGGTTAACGGATGGTGATGTTCCTATGAATGCCATGGTATTTCGATGCGAATATTATCCTAAAACTTATGCAGCATTTAACAATAGGAATTTAAGCCCAATGGGAGTTTTAGAAAAAAATGGCATCCCTTACAGTTGTAATTACGAAACCAATAAACCAGTATTAGTAAATTTAACTCCTTCTAAAAATGCTACTAACATCATGCCTACTAACATCATTTCACTTGAATTTAATGAGGCTGTATTAAAAAGAAATTCAGGTATGATAAACATTTACAATGATGCTGGTCTTCTTGAATACATGGATGTAACAAGTGATAGAGTAAGTATATCCAATAAAAAAGTAATCATTCAATTGGTCAATAAATTGACTTCAAATTCTAAAATATCAGTAGAAATAGATGCCAATTCATTTAGGGATTCATCTTTTAACTTATATGATACAAAAATAAAAGTAAGTGATTGGTTCTTTTACACTGCTGATTTGTCTCCAAAAGTGTTGTCATTAGCACCAGCACACAATCAAATTGGTGTCAAATTAAATCCTGACTTTGTTGTAAAATTCGACAAACACATTTATAAAAATGTAGCAGGAAACATCACGTTAAAATCTGAAGGGAATACCATAGAAACATTGAGTATTAACAACAACAATGTATTTGTGCAAGATTCAACATTAAAATTTAGTTTTACCTCACCATTGCAACCTGCAACTATTTACAGTGTGATATTGGATACTGTGGTTTCAGAAATAAATCATAATTACAACAAACCCATTTTAAATGGAGATTGGGTGTTTCAAACCAAAGAAAGTCCTAAGTTTATCTCACAATCGCCAATGCACGAATCCACTTATGTGAGTAGAAATACGAAAATTAAATTTGAGTTCGACCGACAAGTAAGTCTTCAAAATACGGCATCCATCAAATTATATGAAAATGGGAGTTTAAAGGAGAGCATAACAAGTACAAGTTCGAATATAACACAAGCAGGAAATGAATTTACAATTACACCTACACAAGCATTTAGTTCAGGAGCTTGGGTATCATTAGTCATCAATAATCAAAGTTTTAAAGATACATCAAACATGTATTATGTTGGTAACGATAGCTCTGAGTGGTCGTTTTCAGTCATTAATAATTCATCAGTAAATTCTATAAATAACAGCGGAAACATTAGCATTTATCCTAATCCTGCGAATCATCACATAAATATAACAGGAAAAGTTAATAATCTTGAAATAGTCAATGCTTTAGGTCAAAGATTTAACATGAATGTAACTAGTGATGGAATTTACGATTTGTCGGAATTTGAAAATGGAATATATTTATTCATCATCAATGGTCATAATAAAATTAAAGTAATTAAGAGCTGATAAATGTGATTAACTCAAATTAAAATCGACCTCTCAACTGATTTAAAGGGCAGGTATTTGTTTTAGTAAGTGTCAAATATCTGTCCTAATTTGAGTAACTTATGAAGTTTGTATATTAAAAAGTGGAACATACTGGGCTCGAA
>CAYVDH010000284.1:0-2824 GCA_964450355.1 uncultured Flavobacteriaceae bacterium | reverse complement strand
AATTTTTTTTTTTTTTTGCAATGGAAAAATGATAAAGTTTTTAGAGGGTGTTTTGGCTTCACCTGTACACTCATTTGGATTTGTTACTATACAATAAATACTTTGCGAATTTCCAATATGTATATTTTGCTTATTTATACCTTCAATTCCATTACTCCACTTATAATATTCTCCAAAGGTAGCCATAGCTATTAGCGAATCACCAAAACAACCTTTGTCTGATGGAGACGTTATTTTTGCTTTTGCAACAGAACTAATATCAGCTATTGTAGTTGAAAAATTGCTATAACAACCATCTTTTTTTATTCTGCACATATAAGCACCACTGTCTTGAATATTAATGTTGCTTTTAATTGCATTTTGCAAATTGCTATAAAATGAATTTACGCCACTCCATTCATATTCTGCACCTTCAATAAATTTTGCTGTTAGTTCAAGCGTTTTGTTTAAACACAAAGGAGAATTATTGTCTATAATTGGAGATTCAGGAATTTCTCTTATTTCTACAAAAGTTTTACTTGAATCACTATAACAACCATTTAATAAAGTTCTACAATAAAAATAACCCGAATCTTGGTAAACTGCTGGATCTATAATTGGGTTTTGGTTATTAGAAAAGAAACTTCGAGGACCATTCCACTCAAAACTAACATTATTAGTATTTGAAATAGCTGTAAATTTAATTTTATCTGAAAAACAAATTGGAGAATTAGAACTTAAAATCGGTTTAATTGGTTTAGGTTTAACAGTTATTGTTACGGAATCTGTAGAATAACAACCGTAATTTTCTTTTACCTGAACATAATATTTTGTAGTTGTTGTTGGAAAAGCAAGGGGATTTTTAATGTATTTATTTGATAAATTAATATTTGGACTCCAATTATAAATTGTACCTCCATTAACATTTAGCTGAGTTGATAACCCTTCACAAATACTTGTATTGTTTGAAATATTTGTAATAGGAAAATAATTACAGTATTTGAGATTTAATAAGTTATTATTTTGAGTACTATGTTTGTTTTGACCAATAACATAAATATTATTATACTGGTCTATTTTGATTGTATTAGCTTTTTCATCTTCTGAGTTTTGGCTATACAATAAGCTTATTTCGTTGCCATTATCTTTATTGTATTTTATTATTCCAATATCTGAATTTGAAGTTCCTGTATTGATGTTGCTACATATAATTGGATTGTCATTGTTATCAATCTCTAATTTTAGACCTTCATCGTTTCCGTTCCAGTTTTTTAATTTAGTCCATTGATGTAAACCGCCATTAGTGTATTTAATGGTTACAATATCTTTATTATTGGATGAGTTTGTCACCCAGCCAGTAAGGTAATTAACTCCATTGCCATAATCAATTTTAAAATCATTAATGAATTTTAAATTTCCATTTCCATTGTCAAATTTATTTTCCCAAGATAAAGCCATTTGATTTTGTGGAATTCTGATGGTTGATATTTTATTATAAACTCCTGTATTTGAAATTGTATCTATTATCCCAGAAACATAGGTGTTACCGCTTGCATCGCCTGTAATTGCAGTGGGATAATTATGATCTTTACCTGAATAAAAATAACCAGAAGGATAAATTAAATAATCTATATAACCTAAACTACCTCCATTCATTGTACCCATATCGTTATAAATATAATTCCAATTATCTCTAGTTACATATCTATAAATAGCCCATAATGACCAGTAATTTGTTTTAGCACTTCTTTTTTCACTGGCAATAAAAACTCTATTATTTACTACATCAAATGAAGTTGGAATATCTTCATAGTAAATCCAAAATCCATTTTCATAATATTCTCCACCCCATATTATTTCTTCATCAATTATGCTACCGTTGCTCTTATCTATCGTAAAAAAAAGAACTTCAGCATCTTTTGTATTTTGCCTTGGATTGCCATAACCTACTATTACCAGTTGATTTTTACTGTCTTCTTTTATGCCAATTGGTATTTCATCTGCGGTATTATAAACATTATTTAATTGTCCATATCTATCAAAATTATATTTAAATTGCCAATTAAATGTACCATTATTAGTATAGGATAAAACAATTATATCTAAACCATTATTTTGAGTTTCAACAGTTCCAACAATATAGCTAATCCCATTTGCATCTATATATATGCCCACTGGTTTATCTGTTCCATTATTTGGTCCATTATATGTTTTAGTCCATAAAGTATCTCCATCACTATTAAGTTTTACTATGTACCAATCTATCCCAGTTAATTGCCTATTGGTATATCCTATATGCCAAGAATTTCCATCTTTATCTATTGCTCCAGAAACAGAAATTTCATTTGAATTACTTAAAAAGTTTGTGCTTTTATTATATTGAATTTGAGGTGTTTGGGCTTGAGAATTATTAAAACTTAATGTAAGCAATAAAACAAATGATATTTTTGATATTATATTTTTTTTCATATTATATATTTATATTTTTTTTAATTTTTCTTCAAAAATCGTTTTTAAAACTTCTAATAATTTATCAGATGTTAATTTTTTAAATTCAACATTAAAATGATTGCCGCCCTTTGGTGTAATTCGTAATATTTTCCTTTTTGTTAAAGCCCAAATTATAATAAATAAAAGTGATATTAGACTTAGAAAAAATGTATCCACATTTTCTAAAAAAGGTATTAAAACGGCACACATTACGCCTAAAATTAATATAAAAATATAATTGATTTGTAATATTTGAATTGAACTTATGTCATTATAAAAAATTATTGCTTCATGTTTATTCAACCAAGAATTATTTTTTATGATTAATCTATAATTTGTAATTACTAATTTTTCG
>CAYVDH010000283.1:0-2833 GCA_964450355.1 uncultured Flavobacteriaceae bacterium | reverse complement strand
TCTGAGGTGTTTTTTATATACAATTTCTATTGCTTAGTTTTGCATACTTCATCTTCATGTTTAAAAAACTAAAAACACAAAAAATTAATCGGCTTAGTATCGAAGAATTGCAACAATCCGAAAAAAAACCAGTTGTCGTGATTTTGGACAATGTGAGAAGTTTAAACAATGTTGGCAGTATTTTTAGGACATCGGATGGATTTAGAATAGAAAAACTGTATTTGTGCGGAATTACTGGAACTCCTCCAGACAAAGACATACATAAAACCGCTTTAGGAGCTGAAAACAGTGTTAATTGGGAATATGTATCTTCTTCATTTGAACTTGGGAAAAAACTTATTGAAGATGGCTACAACCTTGTAGCAGTAGAACAAGCTGAGGGAAGTATTCTACTTAATGACTTTAAATTAGACAAAAATAAAAAAATTGGTATTATCTTTGGAAATGAAATAGAAGGGGTAAGCGAAAATTTACTCCAAATATGTCATCAATGCATCGAAATACCTCAATTTGGCAACAAACACTCTTTCAATGTCTCTGTATGTGCAGGAATTGTATTATGGGAATTACTAAAATGAAAACAACACTTATCACACTTTTATTCTTAGCCTTTTCTTTTTCTTATGGGCAAAAATTAGACTACAATAAGCTCATCGATATGGAGCAATCTAGAATTGATTTAATAGATGGCAAACAAGACCAAACCATTTCATTTAAAAAAGATGACGACAGCAAACTAGCCACTAAATTATACATCAGTTCCATTGATCAATTACAAACTCAAATCAATGGTTTTGAAACTAAACTTGCTGAACAAAATGCAAGAGTGCTTTATGATTTCTGTAAAAACATCAAAAAAAACAATTACAATCAACTTTCATTGTATAAACATTCATTTGAATTGATTCAATTCTTGTATCAAACCAACAATGAAGCTAAAGAATTAGACAGATTAAAAACTGATTTACGCACCGGTCTTAATATATCTGAATTCATCAATTTAAAATCTTATGCTGTTACCTATTGGAAATTTTTAGCTAAATTCTACCCAACTGATTTACTCAATAAATTTAAAAATTTAGCCTATACACCTGTTGGCAGCGAAGTAGTAAATGCCGTAGCTAAAATCGACCCCAATGCGGTTAAACAATACTTTGGCACTAATCATATAGTGGACCGTGCCCTTAAAAATTCAAAAGACAGCATAGTCAACCTCATTTACTATATTTATCAAACCTATGGCATACAATCCAAATCATTTGCTTTAATACATTATGTTAACAGCAAACAAATGGAATTAGAAGACGCTGAAACCATTAGTAAAAATCCTCGTTTATTCTACAAAACCCTCATAGAACTTCGCAAAAAAGAAAACATACTTGCCGACTATACTGTCGATAAAGAATTACAAACCTTGGGTATGGAAAGAGTAGTAGAAATCAACATCAGGCACGACAAGTCCGACCCTATTCGTTTTCAGCCAATAGTCATGGACAATGCCTATGAAATATACACAGCCATAGTTTATAGTTCCGAAGAAATTTTCACTTCTTCATTTTTGGGAATGTATAAACGAATGATGGAAAAAAGAAAAGAAAAATCCGGTTATTATTTCCTTGAAAATTTAAATTACAACAAATTCAGAGTATTCATTAAACAATGTGCTGGCTACAATAAACTAGATGATTTTTTTGGCACCATGAACGATAGCCAAGCTAATGCCTTAATTACTCAATTTGCAGGCAACTTATACAACTATGGAGGCAGCTTAGGTCCAGCAGTAGATGTGGCAGACACTTATGGAAGTTTAGAAAACGAAAAAATTAAAACCATATTCAAAACCATCATAGAAAAAGAATTTAAAAATTGCATCATCTCTAACAATGACCATGGAATTAAAATATATGGATTATTAATGAAATTAACTGGTGGAACTCCTGAAAATTTAGTTAGCTCTAATTACACCTTCAATATTCCAAGTTTGGACAAAGTAAACTTCAATGATTTATATACAGACAGTTTACATATTCAGCAGCATTTCTTTTTTGATGATGAAGATGGTTTAGCAGCATACAACGCTTGGCTTACTAAGTATCCAGCTAATATATACAGCCGAGAAGATAAAGGCTCTTACATTGTATTGAAAACCAAAGTAGGAAAAAAAATGGAGATATATGCCAACAAACCTAGTAAAGAATTTGAAGGCAGAGAAGCTCTCACTAAATTGTTTGAAGCAAGAGGCAGATTCCCAGATTTATTAGTTCATAGAGGTCATAGTTATTACATTGATAACACCCTTAACAACATGACTTCGAGCAACAAAATTGCTATCTTAGGAAGTTGTGGAGGATACCAAAACATAAGCAGAGCAATGGAAAGCTCACCTGATGTTCAAATAGTATCTACCAAACAAGTGGGAACATTGGCGGTAAACAGTGTTTTAATTCATGAAACTACAGAGACAATCAGATTAGGGAAAGACGTAGTATGGGTAGATTTATGGAAACAAATATCCATTACTCTAAAAAACAACCCACAATTTAAAGATTATATTCCACCATACAAAAACCTTGGTGCTAGATTCATCAAGGCATACAGTTTGCTTTAGGACGGGTGATGGTTAATTGTTATTGGTTAATGGTTATTTGTTATTTGTTATTTGTTAAATTTTATCGGATACTGAGCTTGTCGAAGTATATTGGTTATTTGTTATTTGTTAAATTTTATCGGATACTGAGCTTGTCGAAGTATATTGGTTAATAGTTATTGGTTAATGGTTATTGGTTATTTGTTATTTGTTAAATTTTATCGGATACTGAGCTTGTCGAAGTAT
>CAYVDH010000282.1:0-2898 GCA_964450355.1 uncultured Flavobacteriaceae bacterium | reverse complement strand
TTGCTGTTTGTATATTATTTATTGAAGGCAAACTCATTTGTAAAAAAATTACTTTAGTTTTGCTTGCTGCTTCTTTTAATTTACTGATATCATCATTCTTTTGAGATCCAGAAAGATTAATCAATACCTCTTTAAATCTTTTAAACTCACCAACTCCACATATTTCAAGACATCCATAAGAACCAAAAAACTCATTGCAATTGATATTATTATCTGGTACATCATGAATCATATGATTTCCTTTTGCTTGACATCCATATAGTTGTAATCCTCCTTTTTCTCCATTTTCATTGGAATGAGGATTATAGTTAGTCCATGATGCAGTTCTATTGCATGCATCAGATAATCCAACTACACTAATGTTACCATTATTATCCAATTTAACAGCAAATCTTGTCGCTTTAAAAGTATGAGTGACTGCGTTTCCATTTTCATCTTTTCCAGTTACAGTAATATCAACAACATCCATTAAATAAACATTTTTTTTTCCTGTATTTGTATAAGAAAGATAAGGATAAGAATTCATATATTGTTGTCCAGAAGTTGTATTGCCTATCGTTATAGTTATATTTCTTAATCCAGCAGTAACATTTTCCATATTTGGGCTTTCACTTGCCCTTATTGCTCCTTGGGGCAATGGCCCTACAAAATCATCAGAATATATTTGTTGCTGGGTGTTTTGAGAACTTGAGTTTTGAGTTTCTGTATTTTGATTACAATTATCTGCAGCAGGTTGAGTAGTTGAATTAGGCTCATTAGGGCTTGTATTATCATTTACACATAATTCTTCCAACCCATCTAAATCAATACTATTTATCGGTTTATTACCTGCAAACTGATAAGGAGTGTACCAAGGATATGATTTCATCAACGGATCCACACTCAAAAACTTACCTAAATTTGGGTTGTAAATCCTAAAGCCGTAATCGTAAGTGCTTCCTCCACCACCCATGCCTTCTTCGTCTTCATCCAACTCCTTTCCATTAAACCCATACCTATACGCCCCACTCGAGTAAGAGCGTGTATTCATCACACTCCCAAAGGGATAGTAATCTGAGATAGTCGTTATCTCTGGTTCAAATACGATATCAGAGCCTACAATAGTGTATACTTTTTTATCACTTACTGTTACCAAAACATTGCCCAAATGGTTACTCAATTCAAAAGATTTCAAACCTAATTTTCTATTGCATTTATTGTTGCTGTACCAAGCTGGGTTATAGGTTCCATTTTTGTAAAGCGAATTGATTCTGTTCTCTATCCCTAATCGGTTACTACCATAAATAACATGCTCTGTAGCTACTAGCATCACTTGGCTTACATCATTAGTATATTTTTGGTAATTTGCCATTACATTGCCTTGTGCATCACGAAGGTAATAATAAATTTTGATATTTTGACCATTGGATGGAGTAACTTTTTTCCATAACCTTTGCCCTGTGGCATCGTAGCCAAACTCTAACATGGGTATTATATGGCAAAACTGTTAAGGCTGTAATTAATAACTGCCTAATTCAAGGTGACAGCAGCAAAGGCATAGTGTTTTGCGATGATAATACTTATAAAAAATACTCCCTACATATTCTAATCTCACATACACAGCAAGCTCTGGAAAAGCTCCTGGTTTTATTGACAGCGCTGCCGGCAATTACCAACTTAAAAACACCTGTAGCAATGGCGCATATGCCATAAACAAAGGTATGTCTGGCAACCTTCTTACACAATACCCTTTTACTATTTTAAATAGCACTTATGGAGTAAATATATACAACAGCACAGATTTACTAGGTAACCCACGCATAACAGACGATACTCTTGATATTGGATGCTATGAAAGCTCTGGCACAAAACGCAGCCTTAAATTGCTAAGCACTTACCCTGATACAACCCTTTGTTATGGCGGTAAAAAAACATGCGTTACTAAAACTGCTGGTACAGTTCAAACCTACCAATGGCAACAAAAACAAAACAATGTAATTAGCACTATTTCTTCAATGCCAAGCATTGCTCTTACAGAACTGAAAACAACAAAACAATACCGCATAAAAGTAATGAATAATGAATGTTTACCTTTAAGCGACAGTAGCAATTGGTTTTTTATAAATGTCAATAATCCAATAAAAAAAGGAATAGTTAAAAACCCAAATAAAGACACCATTACCCTAAGCCAAACCATGCAATTAAGCACTCAAGCTAGTGGATACAGCAGCCTACTTTGGAGTACAGGTGCTAGCACCCCCAGCATTAGTGTTACTGGTAGCAGTTTAGGACCAATTGGTAAATACCAATTTACTTTAGAAGCTAAAAACAACAATGGCTGTATTGAAACTGATACTGTTTACATCCATACCAAAGCTAATACCAGCTTATTTCCAACTTTAACTCAAGCTAAAATTAAACTTTATCCACTACCAGTACAAGATATATTAACCCTTGAAATTGAAAATTGGCAAAACACAAGTTTAACCATAACAAGTTTAGAAGGTAAAATAATCTTTAACCAAGACCTAAAAAATAAAGAAACTCAAATTTCAACTTCTAATTTAAAAACTGGATTGTACCTTGTTACATTAAAAAAGGACAATGAAAATGTAAGTATAAAGTGGGTGAAGGAGTAAAATCTTTATCTTAAAAGTTAATGCAAATTGGTGACTTGTTAACTATTTGTTTAAGCTAAGCGGCAGTATGATTTATCCGACTATTAAATTATAAATTGAGATTCATCGCTACGTTCCTTCGCTCTGAATCCTGTACTAAAAAAGGGAGGGTTACAGAGGGAGTTTCTAAATCTAGGCTATTTTACATTAAATTCTTGATTATCAAGATAAAATGCTCTAATATAATTAAAATCTTTTGAATTGTTTTTTATACCAATTAAAACTTTAACATATAATTTAA
>CAYVDH010000281.1:0-2965 GCA_964450355.1 uncultured Flavobacteriaceae bacterium | reverse complement strand
AATTATTAATTAAAAATGATGTACCTGATGCAGATAATGATTACAATCCTGAAATCATAAAAGAAATCTATTTAATTATAAAAGAAGCTATCAATAATAGCATAAAATATGCTCATTGTTCTGAAATTGAAATCAAAATTTATAATGATTTATCAGGTGTAAATGTAAAAATAGCTGATAATGGCAATGGATTTAATTTAGTTGATAATTTAAATAAAGGAAATGGATTAAGAAACATGCAAAACAGAGCAAAGCAAATTAAGGCAAAGTTAGAGATTGATTCTATTCAGAATATAGGCACAACGATAAGAATTTCATTTTAAAGTATTACCAAATTGTATTACCACTTTTGGTAATTGATAGTCATGAATACCTATTTTATCATTGTACCATGAAATCACGATATTTGAAAGGACAATATTTAGTTTTTATTTTAACAATAATTCTAATAAATTCCTGTAGAAAAAAAGAAATTACAATCATTGAGCAGCATAATCCACCTGAACTGAATATACAAGGTGCTTGGAAACTGATTAATTCAGACCCTAGTGATGAAAGCATAGAATACTTGATCATAGAAAGTCAGGCAACGAATTACGCATTTTTCTTATATCAAGATAATCATGGTTTTAGAAGAAAGTATGCTAACATTTATTTTGCAACAAAAAATTCAATTGATTTTAATAATGATTTAGGAAGAAATCCATACAAAAGAATTAAAGACACTTTAATCATTGGATATAATGAAGAAAAATACCTTCTAATTGATACTCCAAATTTTTCGTATGAAACATGGACTAAAGAAATAGCAGTTCCTCTCTCTTATTATCAGTTACCTGAAGAATATGGATCAGATTCTAGAACAGTTAGCCAAGATGGAGATTATTTATATTTCTATTTAAATAACGTTTTAGGTAAAGATAAAATTTATAAGTACAATACAAAAACTAAAATGTACACTGATAGCTCTGCAAATAGTGGAGATAGGATGGGTTGTTTATTTTACAATAATCAACTATTTGTGGGCTATCAAAGATTAGATAAATTAAAAATTTTGAATAGCAGTTTAAATTTAATTTTTGGAAGATCCGGTGAGCTTTCTTCCAATAAATTGAATAATGTTACTGCCTTATCTGTCAATTCAAAAAACAACACATTTTATGGATTTTCATCTTCTGATAAAAAACTTTATTCAGGAACTATAGGTAGTGATTTTACAGATTACTTTGATGCAAATCCTTACTCTATTAATTCAATTGTTCACTTTTCTGGAGATAATTTTATTGTATTGAAAAACGGACGAATACACAAAGTAAAATTGCCAAATTTTGAGGTAATTGAATCGTATTCATTTCGTCATAATATCTATGGAATTTCTTCTTTGCCTGGCACCAAAGAGATTTTATTGTACACATATTATCCAAATCAACTTTATAAAATTAGTTTGTAAAAATCATGAAGTTTTATTATATAACTTTGATATTACTTTTAATAACATTTTCATGTAAAAAGGAGAATGTAACAAGAATTCCTTATGTAGAAATTGAAATTCCAGAAAATCTAAAAGGCGTATGGAAAAGTGAAAATGGAAATGGTGAAATTGAATATTTTAGATTAGAGAAAAATGGCATTAAAAATGGAGAATTAATAAATATAAATGAAGAAGGCAAGTTGAGTTTACATTTTTTTACTTTTTATGTAGAAAGAAATCAAATGCGATGGAACGAAATATGGTACGGTACTAAGAATTATAAGTTAAGAAATGATACATTGATTATTGAAATAGCTTATAAAACTTATAAATATTACACTAAATCTTCTCATAAAGAATTTGATCAACACCTAAAGCCAGTTAAAATAAAGAGAATAATTGAATTGCCTCCAAGCATTACTAGGCCTCGTAATAGCATAGTAATAAAAGACAATTTTCTTTACTATGTATCAAGCAATGCATACTTATATAAGTACGATTTAACAACCAATAAATTTAAAGATAGTTTTTACGTCAATAGTGATAGGACGGGAATTGCAATGAAAAACAACAATATTTTCTATTGTTCACCAGGAACTGATTATTTATGGAAAATTAAAAGTGATTTTAGCGAATCTACAGTTGCCTGCAATGATCTCATTGAATACTATGGTAGTTTTACTTTTGATCCTAATAATCAATATTTTTTCTTTACGAGTGAATATAATGTTACAAGGACATTAGAAAATGGTGATTTAGAAGAATTTGCTTATGATATTAAAAGAGGTTTTGAAAATGGATTTTACTACAAAAATGATGAATTTATTGCGACAAGTTATTTATATGGAACATCATTTGTATCATATCAAAATATTTTGCAGAAATTTCAGTTTAAAGATGAATTAGAATATGGGGAATCCTATGTGTTTGGCAATAATGATCAGGAAGTATATCATATATCTTGTATTGAAGGAGAACTTTGGTTATCTGTATATAATTCAAAAACAGATAAATATGAACTTATAAACATCGAATTGTAATTGAGAATTAAATTCATATAAATTCGCCAAAGTAAAGTCAAGAATTTAACTTTGAATGATCTTTTAATTGCATTTGTCGAAATCTTTGATAAGGAAATAGTATTTGGGAGCTTGCGGAGGAAAAGAAGAATTAAGATAGTAGAACGCAGAATTATAGTTGATGTTTCAATCATCGTTCTGAGTTCTTTATTCTACATTTAAAACTAAAAAATTAAGATTTGTTAAATTCAGGAAAGTGGTTTGGGAGATAATTATAAATCATTGATTAACTGCACTATACCTACCCCTTTCTTGTCTTTAAAATAATACATTAAGTTTTTATAATCTCTGTGATAAGTTTTTGTTTTTACATTGTAATCTAATTTGCCATTTTTATAATAGGAACTGTATGTAAATTTTTTATTGCACAGTAGTTCTTCATAAATAGTGTCCTTGTAATATTTTTTTATTAAAT
>CAYVDH010000280.1:0-3000 GCA_964450355.1 uncultured Flavobacteriaceae bacterium | reverse complement strand
TATCAATTAGTTAATTTCAAATATAAAACCTTCTTTCAAAAGTTGGTTATATTTTTTATCATTAAATTTAAAATACTTTGCTGGTCTTCCATGCCTATTTTCACTTACCTTTTTGGTTTCTTGCAAAATCCCAAATTTTAAAATCTTTTTTCTAAAATTTCTTCTATCTATGTTTTTTTGCAAAATTGTACAATACAAATTTTCTAGTTCTGAAAACAAAAACTCCTTCTCTAACAAATTAAAACCTATGGGTTGATAGCTTAGTTTGCTTTTTAATCGCTTTAAAGCAAAATTAAAAATTTCGTTATGATCATAAGCCAACTCAGGCAATTCATCTACATTGCACCATTTAACATCTATTGCATCAGTATCGGCTTTTAAATCAAATCGACTCGAATTAACTAATGCAAAATAAGCTACAGTAACTACTCTATACCTCGGGTCTCTAATGATGTTATCTCCAAAAGTATATAATTGCTCTAAATAACTAATTTTAACCCCTGTTTCTTCTTCCAATTCTCTGATTACAGCCTCTGTTAATGTTTCTTCATCTTTAACAAATCCACCTACTAAAGCCCAACAATTCTTATAATGTCCATATTTTTGTTTTATTAATAGAACTTTTAATTCTTTTTCATGATATCCAAATACTATAGCATCTACTGCTATTTTAATGTTTTGATTCATATTATTGCGTCAAATTTACACAATAATACACATAAATACCTATCTTAAAATGTCAATAATTAACATTTTTTAACCATGACTAAATTCTTTCTCTGGGTCAAATGCTGGATCTAATTGAGGATTTTTCCAATAGTAAATCATCCAAATATAATAGCAATCCAACACAAAAACCATTGGAAGAATAAATTTATACATTAGATTTTTTAAAACAATATTCAAGGACGGTTTTTTAAAATCTAAGATAGAATATACATAAAGGCATGGAAAATGGTTGATAAATTGAAGATATAGCTTATACATTGATTAACGACTTTCGTGATAAAGTAGTTATTGATTTAAGGATATAAAAACATTAAGCCGAGTTGAATCAGTTTATAATTACAATTTGCTAGTATTGCTTCATTACTTTTCACAAGTAAAAGCCCTTTTCAACTTCCCAAGTAAATGGCTGCTTAAATGTCTTGATTGTTTTAAGTTCTTTGATGTCAATAGTCCACCATTCAATTTCTTTCTTTTTGCTTTCAATTGTTCCTTTTGCAACTTTTACTTTTTGAGTCAAGAAATCGTAACTGCGGTCTTCGGTTTCTCTTGAACATTGGTTAACAGAATTATAGTCTGCTCCAATAAGAACAAATTGGTTATCTTGGTATCTAAATTTATAAGAGTTATTCGACATTCCCCATCCATCCATATTCATGGAGATTTGAAAGTCAATTTTTAGAAACCCATTGGAAATAGAAATGTCTTGGTAAGGATCTTCCATCTCTGGATTGTCATGGTTAAGTATAAAACTATTGCTTTGTTCTAGTAACTGATATTGATTTGTTTCCTTGTTTTGAAATAAAATTATTAAAATTCTAGGTTGTGTTAAAACGGTGTCTTTGTAGTCAAATTCATTATTGATTAATGTTACACTGTCTTTGTATTGAATAATTAAGACCAAGTCATTCTGGTTGTCATTGTTTAAGTCGCCTCGTGTGGAGTCTAGAAGGGTCCAACCGTTAGGAATGAAACTATCAATGTCTTTTCCTTGATTAATAATGCTTGGATAAGTAAATTCTTGACCACAAACAAAGTTTAATGTCAGTAGAAATATTGTTGTTATTAGTTGTCTCATTTTAAAATTGGTTGATAAAGCTTTGCTGCTACAAAATTTGCCAGACATGAGCAGAAATTGTAATAAGATGTAAAACTATAAAACAAAAACAATTTTTACAAATGCAATCATAAACTCGGCCTTAAGGTATGAGTTGTTAATAGCAAAGTTTTATTATGTTTTGGTTTCATCGTATTCTATACTTCACATATCTCTTTCAACTTGTCCAAAGCCTTAGGATAGGTTTCGTTCATATAATCCCAAAAATCTTCTGTAATGTCTATATCAACAGTTACTTTAGTAGTTCCGTTGTTTTCAACGAATGTGTAGTTTTCAAATCCATTTGCCCATTTTTCTACTTCTGGACCTTCCGTTATTTCTAAATTTGATTTTAAAAGTCCATAATGTCGAATTGAAATAAATTGGTTGGGAATATTTTCAAATATTTCCGAAACTATACCTCCCATTTCACCCTTTTCATCAGTTCCTACAAATAACATTTTACTGCCCTTAATCCAATTCCCCTCATAGGTAGATGTAGGATTGAACAATGCTGTCCATTGCTCATAAGTTGATTTATTGCTAATGCCCAGCATTGCATCATAAACCTTGTTTGCTTGGGTATTTATTTTGATATTGAATTGCTGTTTTTTCATAAGTTATTTGAATTAGGAATGTTTATTTTTTCTAATTGTCCTTTTCTTTTCACTATGTTTTTATAGTCCCACTGAATTATTTTTGATTTTTTAAGCCATCGTTTTAAATTAGTTTCTTTAATATCCGAAATTTTGTTGAAGAAAATAGAGGCGTCTTTAAATTTTCCACCTCTTACATTTAACTTTTCTTCTTCAAAATCTGCACCACTCCAAAACATAAGTCTGATACCTGCTTTTTGTTTGCTATATCCCACAATTGGGTTTCCGTCTAAAAACCATACAGGATGTGAATGCCAAATTTTATTTTCTGCATCGGTCAGTTCATTGTCAATAATTGTCGCGAGTTGGTTGCAAATTTCTCTGTCATCCAAAGAATGTTTGTCATTGTACAATTTAATTTCTTTATTCATTTTTTAATGGTTTTGTGGCGGTCTTAGTTTTATCTATTCTCTCTAAATGTTCCGAAAGGGCGATAAAAAGTAGCTTGCGTAATAACATGGAAAATAGAAAATAAATATAAATTTTCAAAAAAAACATCCGTAACTTTTTTTGGAAATTATT
>CAYVDH010000279.1:0-3031 GCA_964450355.1 uncultured Flavobacteriaceae bacterium | reverse complement strand
AATTACTATTTTATTGTTTTATTTATTCATTGTTTTCGAATCTTTTTATATCATTATTAAAGCAATTATAGATAAGCAAAAAGGCGCTAAAATCATTGGATTTGGGGTATTATTCACTGGATTTTACTTCATTTTAATCTTGTCATTAATCATTATAAACAATGATCATTTTGATTTTAACGACTCTACTTTATCAGGACTAATCCTCATTATATTAGCTGCTTTAGCTATTGTTAGTATGCCTATAAGTATGACATTATATATAGGGTGGAGTTTTGCCTATGTCAATAAAAATTTGGCATTACAAATAGAACAAACTAAAATACTATCAGAAAAAAACATAGAACAAGAAAAGGAAAAAGTAAAATTAATTTCATCTCAAAACGAGCTTTTAGAACAAAAAGTTGAAGAAAGGACTAAAGAATTGAGCATTGAAAAGAAAAAATCTGATGATTTACTACTTAACATATTACCTCAAGAAATTGCAGATGAATTAAAAAGTAATGGTAAAAGTGAAGCACAACAATACGATCATGTCAGTGTGTTATTTACTGATTTTGTAGGATTCACATCGCTTGGCGAAAACTTAAGTCCCAAAGAATTGGTCAAAGAATTGAACTATTATTTCACTGTATTTGATGAAATAATTGGAAAACACGGTTTAGAAAAAATAAAAACCATAGGTGATGCCTACATGGCTGTTTGCGGAATTCCAAATGCAGACCCTTATCATGCTATAAAAACTACCAACGCTGCTTTGGAAATCATGGAATTTTCTAATGAGCAAAAGAAATTGGGGCATCCTTTTGAAATTCGAATAGGAATTAACAGTGGTTCTGTAGTAGCTGGTATTATTGGAGTAAAAAAATTCGCTTATGATATTTGGGGTGATACTGTGAATACTGCTGCAAGGCTAGAACAAAATAGCGAAGCTGGGAAAATCAATATCAGTGAAAACACTTATGAACTCATTAAAAATGAATTTAAATGCGATTACCGTGGTAAAATTAATGCTAAAAACAAAGGCGATATTGATATGTATTTTGTGAATTCTAAAATTTGAACATGACAAATAAACAAGAAAAGTACAATCTATTGATGTCACAAATTCCTTCATTGATGGACAGTAGATGCCATTGGATTGCCAATTACAGTAATTTTTGTGCTGCCATTCAACAACAATTTCAACATTGGTGGTGTGGTATTTATTTAATTAATGATAATAACCAATTGGAACTTACTGTTTTTCAAGGACCCATTGCTTGCACTTTGATTGATTATAACAAAGGTGTGTGTGGCAAAGCATGGGCAATTCAAGAAAGCATCATCGTACCCAATGTTCACGAATTTGAAGGCCATATTGCTTGTTCATCCGAAAGCAATTCAGAAATTGTTGTTCCAATTGTATTTGAAAATACATTGGTTGGCGTATTGGATATTGACAGTAGAAATTACAATGAATTTGATGAAATAGACAATGTAGAACTTAAAAAGTTGTTACAATATTTACCCCATAATCAATTCAATAAAACATCATGAATTCAGCTTAAAACATCTTTGAATGTGATTTGATTCCCATGATTACATGACAAAATGAATGAAATAACGTACCTTTGCAAATTAAATTATGGCTCGAATTGTTGCAATAGTAGGAAGACCAAATGTTGGCAAATCAACACTTTTCAATCGTTTAACTGGCGAAAGAAAAGCCATAGTGGATGATTTTAGTGGTGTAACAAGAGATCGTCACTATGGTGAATGTGATTGGAATGGCCAAAACTTTAACGTAATAGATACAGGAGGTTATGTTCCAGATAGTAAAGATGTATTTGAAGCTGCCATAAGGGATCAAGTAAAAATAGCTTTAGAAGAAGCTCAATTAATTTTATTTATGGTAGATGTTACCACTGAAATTACTGACCTCGATTCTCAATTTGCTCAAATACTTAGAAAATCTAAAAAACCTGTTTTAATGGTGGTAAATAAAGTAGATAACCACGACCAAATAGGTGAAACAGGCATATTTTACAGGCTGGGATTTAAAGAAATATTTGCTATTTCTTCGATGACAGGAAGTGGTACTGGTGAATTATTAGATAAAGTAACTGAGCTACTTCCCGAAGATCAAGATGACAAAGAATTTCAAGCTGATGAAGCCAATTTACCAAAAGTAGCCATAGTAGGAAGACCAAATGTAGGTAAATCTTCTTTTGTGAATGCTTTACTTGGCTACAATAGAAATATTGTAACAGAAATAGCTGGAACTACTCGCGATTCCATTCATACAAAATACAATGCTTACGGTAAAGAATTGGTATTAATAGATACTGCTGGTATAAGAAAGAAAAGCAAAGTAGAAGAAAACATAGAATTTTACTCAGTAATGAGAAGCTTGAGAGCGATTGAAAATTGTGATGTTTGTATATTGATGTTGGATGCTCAATTGGGTATTGAAGCTCAAGATTTAAATTTGATGTTTTTAGCGCATAAACATGGCAAAGGAATTCTGGTATTAGTGAATAAATGGGATTTATATGAAAAAGAAAACAATACTGCAAAAGAGTATGAAGCTCACATCAAAAGTAGAACTGCGCCTTTTACTGATTACCCAGTATTATTTATAAGTGCTTTAGAAAAACAAAGAATTTTTCAATCCATTGAAGCTACATTAAAACTGTATGATAGCTTAAGCAACAAAATAAAAACATCAAAACTAAATGACATTTTATTGCCTATCATTAAAGCTACACCACCGCCTAGCATCAAAGGTAAAACTGTAAACATCAAATACATACAACAATTGCCATCTAAGTCAGTTTGTTTTGCATTTTTCTGTAATTTGCCTCAATACGTATCGGATAGTTACAAACGTTTTTTAGAAAATCAGTTGCGCCAGCATTTTGATTTTAATGGTGTTCCAATTAAAATATTTTTTAGACAAAAATAATTTTATTAAGTTTGTTTTTTATTTCAATTTAAAGATGAAAAAATTATTTATTATATTTTTAGGTTTAATTGCTTTGAACTCATG
>CAYVDH010000278.1:0-3035 GCA_964450355.1 uncultured Flavobacteriaceae bacterium | reverse complement strand
GAATTAGGGTATTTATATTCGAATATAGGTTTAGTATTTCAAAGAATTGGTAAATATGAACAAAGTTTAAATTATTTTACTCTATCAAAAAGTATTGCTGAAAAATTTCAAAATTTAGATTTAAATACATCAATTACAAAAAATATTGCAGTTCTGTATGAGAAAATTGGAGATTATAAAATGTCTTCTCAATATTATTCAACTTATAACGATTTGTACATTCAAAAAGTAAATGAAGAAGTACAAAAAAGCAACAATGAACTCAATGCCAAATATCAAACTGAAAAGAAAGAAAAGGAAAATACAGCACTAAAATTAGAACAATTGAAGCTTGAGAAAAGAAATTTAAGTATCATTTGGTTAAGTGTTACTTCATTCATTCTTATTTCTTTAATTTCATGGTGGCAGTATAGAACAAGAAAAAGGAAACATAAAATTAAAGCATTAGAAGATTCTCGAAAAATTGAAGCAGAATTAACTACTCAAAGAAAACGATTTAGTAGAGATTTGCATGATAATATTGGCAGCAGAACAAGTTTGTTAATTAAGAATTTAGAGGCATTAAAAAATGAAGAATCTGTAGATGAAATAAACAAGCTACAAGGCAATGCATTAGATATACTTCAAAATTTAAGAGAAACTGTTTGGGCTATGAACGAAAGTATTATTTCTGTAGAGTCGTTAGCAGATAAAATAACACAATTCGCACAAGATAGATTACCAATTGAAACTAATATAAAATTAGAAATAACTCAGGATATATACAAAGATAAACAGTTATCGGCAGAAGATTTTTTAAATATATACCGCATTTGTCAAGAAAGCATTAATAATTCTATAAAATATAGCCAGTCAAGTGTATTAAAACTTAATTTTATTTTTAGTTCAAACAATGTTTTAAGAATAGATATAATGGATAATGGGAAGGGATTTGATGTGAATTTTAATTCAATCAATCATTATGGCATTCAAAACATGAAAAATCGTGCGGAAGAATCACAAATTAAATTGATGATTGATGGCAGCAATGGAACTGTTATTTCTTTAGAAAAACAATTTTAGTGAGGTATATAGTACAAATATACTATTGGATAGAAATTTATTAAATGCATACATTTGAACCGAGTGAAAATAAGAATTGCCATAGTTGACGATACACAAGAAATTTTAAAGAATTTAGAATCCAATTTTTCTAATCATCCAGATTTTGAATTGGTAATGGTGTCGCATAATGGCAAAGATTTTATAACACAATGCAAAAAATATAAAACAGAATTTTTGCCTGATATTGTGTTAATGGATATCGATATGCCATTGATGAATGGCTTAGAAACAATAAAAAAAGTAAGAGCATTTAATGCTACTATAAAATTTATCATGTTCACTGTTTTTGATGATGACGATAAAATTTTTGAAGCTATAAAAAATGGTGCAAGTGGTTATTTGTTAAAGGAATCTTCGTTTGCAAAAATTGAAGAAAGTTTAAAGGAAATGCATGAGTTTGGTGCAGTACCTATGTCGCCATCAGTAGCCAGAAAAGCATTAAAAATGTTAAGTAATTCAAGCAAAGTTGTTGAAACAAAAACCGAGGATGACACATTGTTTAAATCGCTTACAAACAGAGAAATTGAAATTTTAAAACTCGTTATTTTAGGGAAACGATACAAAGAAATAGCCGATGAAACCAATATTAGTCAAAACACGGTGCGCAATCATGTAACAGCAATTTACAAAAAATTACATGTTTCATCAAATGTTGAAGCCAGTAAATTAGCAACTAGTCGAAAATGGTTTGGGGTATTTTAGTTTTGTTTTATAAAACTTATTTGATGCACATTTCCACCAACTTGATTAGCGGTTACTGCTAAGTATATTTTGTTGTTAATGTATTTTAAACCAACTATTTCACCTGATTTTAAAATATTATCATTTCCCACTAATGTTGCACTTCCTGAAGATGTTAATTTATAAACACTAACACCGTTGGTGTTCGATCCATTTCCTGCAAAGCCCGTGTAATATATATTGCCAAACTCATCTAAATCGATATCTGTTCCTGTTCCAGAATATGGTAGCAACATTTCATTGATATTCTTTGTAAATACTTGCGTTTCAAAATTAAATGTAAAAGTAGAGTATCTAATGATGTTATCTAGCCCATAGCCTTTTAACATAATAGCCAATTTTTTTCCATCATCAGAATAATGTCTCAATGTTTCCATTCCTCCATAAATTTGACTTATTGGAGCTAAAAATTTCTGAATTAACACTGATTTATTGCTATCTACATTTATTTTATAAGCAAGTAAAGTATCTTTTTTGTAGCCAATACCATAATACTCCTTATTATATACTTCGTGAAAATTGATTTGAGGTTTAAGTGGGAAAGTTTGATATACACCCCCTTTTAACATTGCAAAACTAGAGCCCTTTTGAATCTGAGTAGAGGGATCATGTTTCCCAAAATACCCAAATCCTTCAACACTATTACATACTGGTGCGCGAAAACCCAAATCTGGTGTTCCTGTATAATTTACAGTTGAAACACTAGCAGTAATATCGCCTTTAAATTGCACCCAATTTGGATTGCCAAATCCACCACCACCAGTTGTAATTTTCACTAAAAAATCAGAATATGGAAAATACTTTCCTCCTAATCCATCTGTTGTATAGGAAAGTAATGAAGATGATGAAATGTGATAATTAATTCTATGATATGAAAAAAATTCATCTTGTTGAGTAGGTGTAGAAGTATAATATGTAGCATTTAATATATCACTATTGTCAATAGTGAAATCTTCCAATCCAATTTTTCCTTTTACTCCTGTATTCAATTTGTTTATTGAATACGCAGAGTCATAAATAATTGTATAACCTGAATTTTCATTTAATACATCGAGCGCATAAGGCACAAATGGTTTGGGTGTTTCAGTTGTTTTAGGTTTAGTATCATCTAATTCACATGAATTTAAAAATAAAGTAAAACCTAGTGTTATTAATAGTGTATGTTTCATTTTTTATTTAATTATTATTTT
>CAYVDH010000277.1:0-3038 GCA_964450355.1 uncultured Flavobacteriaceae bacterium | reverse complement strand
AAAACATTGACGATTTTCAAAATTAACTTTAATTGGTCCTACATAATTACATTTCTTTTTACTGCCATCTGCAATGATCACTTCTCTTTCTTCCAATGTTTTTAAATTCAATTGGATTGCAAGGTATTCAGGAATACATAAAAAATTAGACCCAATATCAACTAATGCCTTTGTAATTATCGGTTGTAAATCACTTTCTAAAGGATTTGTCAATGTGATATTTGTATAAATTAATCCCATGAAATATTCTGTATTCACAAAGTTAATAAAAAAATTATTTTAAAAAATTTAAGTTTAATAGTCAAAATTTATGCTCAAATCATCTGAAAGTCTTAATGAGCTTTCATTTGAAGTCAATAAAAAAAGCCCTTTAAACTGAATTAAAGGGCTATTGATGAAACTATTTTATTTAGAATTAATAGAAAAATTTAAGTTCTACTCTTCTGTTTTTTGCTCTACCTTCTTCAGTGTCGTTACCTGTGATAGGTTTAGTATCTCCATATCCTTCGCTAACTATTCGTTTTGAATCAATGCCTTTGCTTACTAAATAATTTTTTACAGATTCAGCTCTTCTTTTTGATAAGTTTAAATTGTAAGTAGCATCTCCCACATTGTCAGTATGGCCTTCAACACCAACTTTTACATCTTTAAATTGTTTTAAGTAAGTCACTAATCTATCTAAATGAACAAAAGACTCTGTTTTGATTGAATCACTGTTTGTGTTAAAATAAATTTTAGTTGCAATGTCTGATATGTCTTGTTTCACTACTTCACTGATTTTTGGACATCCGTTTTCATCTACTTCAGTTCCTTTTTTAGTGTTTGGGCATTTGTCTTTGCTATCTATCACACCATCTCTATCGCTGTCTTTATCATCGCTGTTTAATGATTTTCCAAATTGATAAACAAGACCTAAAGTTGTTTCAATGTGTTTATCATACCCTCTTCTGAATTCAGGTATTCTATCATATCTATCGCCATTGGTGTAATTATATGTTCCTTGTATAAATAAGTTAATTCTGTTAGATAAATTAATGGTTGTTCCAATACCAACTGGGATATTTAAGTATTCATATAATTTTTGATCATTATCCATTAAGGTGTAAGGAGTTTTTCTTCCTTTCAATCTAAAATATCCAACCCCAGCTGTTAAATAAGGACCAAATAATGAATTCTCTTTTAAAATATAACCATTGTTAAATTTGTATCTTAAGTTCAAATCTGTATTGAATGTTTTTGTTCTTAACAAGGCTTGGCTGAAGAAAGTTTCTTCTACGTCACTGAAATCATAACGACCAAAAGCCGCATTTAAACCTAAGTCGAACGAAGGATTTAAATACCTTCCAATTCTTAATCCAGGATTGATGTTAACATCGTTGAATTTAAAAAAACCATTGCCTAAATCTCCTCTGTACATTTTGGTAGAAGCAGATAATCCAATACCCCAAGGGTGCATACTGGTTTGAGCATTTAAGTTCATAGCGATAACGCTGATAAGTAATAAAAATTTAATTTTTTTCATGATATATATTGTAATTGATTCAGTTCCAATTTTTCAATTATTATGCCAATTTAATAAATAAGCTATTTTTATTAATTTTATTTGATTGTTCAAATACTATTTTTACTATTTAAGATGTTATTTATTATTTACTAAGTAACAATAATTTTTAATTAATAATTTTAAAAAAATTAATATGTGTTTATTGCATAAAAATAAAAATATCTATATTGCAAACACAAATTTTTAATCATGCATACAGGGAAAAATTACCGTTTTAAAGAAGTTGTTTTTTGGACAAGAAGAGATTTATTTAGTTTGTTAATCATCTCTTTAATTCCTACATTTTGTTACATGCAATTGGGCTGGAAATGGCTTGCATTACCTTGGTTACCTATTGCTTTATTAGGTACTGCAGTAGCCTTTGTTGTTGGTTTTAAAAACAATGCCTCGTACGACAGAATGTGGGAAGCTCGAAGAATATGGGGATCCATAGTTAATTCAAGTCGAGCATGGGGAGTATTGGTTAGAGATTACATCAGCAACAGCCATTCCAAAAATCCTGAAACTGAAACTGAATTGAATCAATATAAAAAAGACATGATATTCCGTCACTTTGCATGGCTTACTGCTTTGAGATTTCAATTGAGGGAAAAAAGAGAATGGGAGGCTATATACAAAAAACACAATGCTGAATATAAAAATAAGTGGTTTAAAGTTCATGAACATGAAAATAAAATTAACGATTACCTAAAACCATATTTATCAGAAAAAGAATATGAACATATTTTTACTAAATCCAATAAAGCAGCTCAGATATTGGCTCTACAATCTGAAGAACTAAAAAAATTGTTTGACAAAGGGTTAATTGACGATTTCAGGCACATGGAACTTGAAAAATTAGTGTTGGATTTATACAACCACCAAGGAGCTTGTGAACGAATTAAAAATTTTCCATATCCTCGTCAATATGCTACATTGAATTTATGGTTTATCAAAATTTTTGTGCTTTTAATTCCTTTTGGTATGTTGAATGAGTTTGAAAAATTAGGAGAATGTTTGGTATGGCTTACCGTTCCTTTTAGCACATTGTCTGCATGGATTTTTACAACTCTCGAAAAAATTGGTGAATCATCAGAAAATCCATTCGAAGGCAGTGCCAACGATGTTCCAATCACTGCCATGTCTCGCACCATTGAAATTGATTTAAGGGAAATAATCAACGATGACAATATTCCTAATCCACTTAAACCAGAGAATAATATTTTGACTTAATAAAGATTAAAAACTCTGTTATTTTATTATCTTAATGAAAGAAAATTGTTTACTTTTTTACTATTTTAAACCTTTCAATTTTTCCAGCAATATCTACAAATAAAGTATAAAATCCAATGTTTAATTCTTTTAAAGCCATTGAAGAATTTACATCTGAAATTTGACAATTTTATTTATTAAATCATTTTAACCCAGAATCCGCATTAAAATTCTATTCCAAATAAAAAATGCTGCAAACTCAAGCGTCTTCTCGATTTTATTC
>CAYVDH010000276.1:0-3087 GCA_964450355.1 uncultured Flavobacteriaceae bacterium | reverse complement strand
TCAATCTTCATAAATAATGTTAAGTTAAATTAGCTTTATTTAATCAAAATTATATATAGTTTTTTGTAATTTTTTTACTTAAAATTCATATTCATTCTTATCCAAATTTATCTAAACTAATGTCTAAATCATATTTGCCTTGATATTCTAAATTTAGATATCCGAATGACAGATTTTTAAAGCCATTGTTAAAGAGAATTATTGGGAGTTTGTAATGGAAAGTTAGATTGTAGATTGTTGTTAAATCTGACTTCTGCAATCTAATATCTAAAATTACAATAATACATCTTATTCAAAACTTTATAACTCTTGTCATCATTCAATAAATTGTATTTTTTCCGTTTTTGGAGAGTTCAATCTCTGTAATAATACCTATTTTGGAGAGTATATTATCCATTTTAATACCTATTTTGGAAAATTACAAATAAGTTTTTATCTTTGTAATATGAATTCTTACCAAAGATTGTGTTTGAATAATTTAAAAAAATGGCTCTTTAAGGGCAAAACCTTGTTGTTGATTGGTCCAAGGCAGGTTGGCAAAACAACATTGGTTAAAACACTGTTAGCTGAAAACGAGGGTACCTTGTTTTTAGATGGTGATGATTCAGAGGTACGGGAGCTTTTATCTAAAAACAATAAAAAATTACTGGAAAGGATAATTGGCGTTGCCAAAATGGTGTTTATTGATGAAGCACAACGGATTAATCACATAGGATTAACCGCCAAGATTATTCACGATAATTTTAAAGAGGTTCAATTGATATTGTCTGGTTCTTCAGTTTTGGATTTGAATCAAGCTGTGAGTGAGTCATTAACTGGCAGAAAAATCACTTTCCATTTGTATCCTTTATCCTATAAAGAGCTATCTTTAAAACACAATTTTTTGGAAATGAAAGAAGACTTGGAAAATAGAATTTTATTTGGAAATTACCCCGACATTGTGGTACAGAAAGGGAATGAAAAATTACTTTTAAAAGAACTAACAGAAAGCTATTTGTATAAAGACATTTTAGCTCTTAGTAACATTAAAAAACCAGAAATATTACACAAACTAGTTCAAGCATTGGCTTATCAAATTGGTTCTGAAGTGTCTTTAAATGAAATGGCAAATCTTTTAGGAATAAGCAAAGAAACAGTAGCCAGTTATATTGAATTGCTTGAAAAGGCGTTTGTCATATTTTCTGTAAGAAGTTTCTCAAGAAATCTGAGAAACGAAATAAAAGCAAATCAGAAGATCTATTTTTATGATACTGGAGTAAGAAATGCCGTGATAAACAATTTTAATCCAATTCAATTGCGAAATGACAAAGGGGCACTATGGGAAAATTATGTAATTGCCGAAAGAATAAAATTTAATCACTACAGAAATCATTTTTATCAATTTTATTTTTGGAGAACTACTGAGCAACAAGAAATAGATTGGATAGAAGAATCGGATGGACAACTATCTGCTTTCGAATTTAAATGGCAAAATGCAGCTAAAGCTAAACTAACCAAAACCTTTGCCAATGCTTATCCCAATCACAGTTTCAAAGCCATTGATAAAGAGAATTATTGGGAGTTTGTGATGTAAAGTTAGATTGTAGATTTAAGATTGTAGTTTGTTTTTAAATCTGACTTATAACTTTAATAAACATCACCTTTTTAACCTATACTCCAAAATAGTTATAACTATTTTGTATTGTATTTAAAAAATGTCATATATTTGCTTTATGATTACTAGGAAATTAGTTGATTTACTACAAAAATATTTGCCTATGCAAAAAGCATTAATCATTCTAGGACCAAGACAGGTGGGTAAAACTACGCTAATGAAAAATTTGTTTAACGAGTCTAATGCCTCAAAAGTATGGTTTAACTGCGATTTGGAGGAGGATAGATTGGAGTTAAGCAATGTTACTTTGAATAATTTAAAAATCAAACTGAGTGGCATTCAATTAATTTGCATAGATGAAGCCCAAAGGGTTAAAAATATTGGTTTAACTTTAAAAATAATCTATGATAATTTTCCTGAAATTCAAATAGTTGTAACAGGTTCTAGTGCTTTAGATATTGCTAATGAAATCAATGAACCATTAACAGGTAGAAAAATAGAATTAAATTTATTTCCATTTTCAACACAAGAACTTTGGCAACATTTTGGTGGTATAAATGAACACAAAAATTTAGAGCAAAGATTGATTTATGGTTTCTATCCTGAAATTGTAAATAAAATGGAAAATGCTCCCAAACTTTTGTCTGAATTAACAAGCAGCTATTTGTTCAAAGATATTTTTATGTACGAAGAAATTCGTTCGCCCGAAATGTTGGAGAAAATACTAAAGGCATTGGCTCACCAAGTTGGTTCATTAGTATCTTATAATGAAATAGCCAACTTGTTAAAAGTAAGCTCTAAAACAGTTGAACGCTATGTCAAACTATTAGAGCAAAGTTTTGTCATTTTTAGACTGCCTAGTTATGCTCGAAACATTAGAAATGAATTGAGTAAAAGTCAGAAAATTTATTTTTATGACAATGGCATCCGAAATGCTTTAATTGGCAACTTTGATTCTTTGGCTAAGAGAACTGATATTGGACAGTTATGGGAAAACTACTTAGTTAGTGAGAGAAAAAAGTATCTAAACAATAATGAGTTGAATCATTCGCTTTATTTCTGGAGAACCAAACAACAGCAAGAAATTGATTTAATAGAGGTTGATAAAGATGAAATATTAGCTTTTGAATTTAAATGGCAAAAAGGCTCTAAATCTAAAATTTCTACAACATTTACTGGTGCATACCCAAACCACACTTTTAAGGCTATTGATAAGGAAAATTATTGGGAGTTTGTGTTGTAAACGAAGAATTAAGATAGTAGAACGCAGAATTATAGTTGAGATTTCATTCATCGTTCTTCGTTCATCCTTCTTCATTTAAATCAAAGAATTAAGATTGATGATTTATTTTAAATCTGACTTTTGCAATCTAATATCTAAAAATAGTTCAAAATTTATCATCTGCATTCTATAATTTTAAAAAATAATGTATTTATTTAGTCAATCCTTAAAAACCGAATTTTCTTAATGATAATGGGCATTTAATTCACAA
>CAYVDH010000275.1:0-3089 GCA_964450355.1 uncultured Flavobacteriaceae bacterium | reverse complement strand
TTAAGTTTAAAGTATCAATATTATCATTGAAATTATAATTTAGTAACTTTCTGTTTTTGAAATTAATATTTATATATGTTGTTTTATCTGTTTCGTGATTTCTTCTGCTTACAGTTATTAATTTTATATTTTCATCCAAATTTGAGTTTATATAGTAAATATCTTCTTGTGTTAAATTATTGATTTGAGAATTTAAAATACTTGAAAAAGCCAAAAAAAATATTAAATTTAGTTTTTTCATAATAATCGATTTTGTTTTATCCCTTTACTTTTATTCATTTTTAAAACATGAATTGGCTTAGAAACGTTGAGTAGGAGGGTTTTATTGTTGTTGTTTTTACGTTTGAAATTTGTCAAACCTCAAAATTGAATCTCAAATTCTTTTAAAGACTGAATAAGGTATTCTTTTTCATTAGGGTATATTTTAATGGTGTTGTTAAATATTAGTTGAGCTTGGTGGTAGTCATTTTCTAATAGTATTAAAAAGATAATTTCGAACTTTTCAATTACAGCATCAAAATTTAAAAACATTCTGTTTTTTTCAAATACTATTTTTGCATATTGTACATCGTTGACTAAAGCCAACATAGTTATGTAATCATTTAAATATTCAAACTTTGTGTCATAATTTAAACAATTTTCAATGGCTAATTCCGCATATTTTTTGAAATCAAATATGCCGTTATTGTAAAATAATATACTGGAGTACCATATTAAATTGTGATGTTTCTTGTTCTCTAAGACAAATAAATCTAAGAAAGACGTTAAGCTGTCTAATTCATTTAAATCAAATAAGATATCAACTTTTGAATAAGCAGCTAAAATGTTTGTTGGGTCTAGTTTTAATATAGTGTTTAATAATTCTAATGCTTCTTTTTTTTCGTTAGTGATGTATAAATATTTAGCTAATAAGGTTAAATATAAATCAGATTTTAGATGATTAAATTTATTCAGTAGTTGAATGAAATATTTCTTACCATCATTTACAGTGTTGTCATTTTCTAAAAGCAATTTACATTTTATATAATGTGGTTCAAAAAAATCAGGATAATTTGTTGTCAATTCACTAAATAAGGAGTCGCACTTTTCATTTCCAATTGTTTGATAATGTTGATATAACATTAGCCATGCCCACCTATTTAATTTGTTATCATCCATTTTGATGCTTAAAAGTAAGTTTTGCTCATATTCTTCATCAGTTAAATCATTGTTTAATAAGCTGTTTAATGTTAGCCAATAGGTGTTTTGAGATCCGTTAATTAATTCATGATTGTAAATTTCTTCATTTCTAATAAAATAGATTAAATTTAGATAATAAGAATTTGGGTTTATTTTAATCAAATTGTTCAGTTCAATGAGTAATGAAGCAGGTTCAATTTCATTCATAATTGAATCCATTTTTATGATTTCATTATCAGTTAGTACATTGTCGGTCATAGGTTTTGAGAAGGTAATATAGTGTGTGTTAAAAAATGCAAAACATGCAATCAATTTAATGGTTTGGTTAAAAAATAACATGTTTAAAAATGGTTGTATAAAGTTGTAAATCTAATCAATATTCATAAATCTTGCTGAAATTTATTTTTTGTATTCAGCCAACTTTTAATTTGAACTATTGGTTTATGTAGAATTAATAAAGTAGATTTACTATTACCTTTACATCATCTCTAAGTTCTTGTATAGTTTTAAATTCAATTAAAATTTTAAAAATCAATAATCAAATTCAAGTCGTTTGCCAAGTGTTTGGTCATTTAATTGGCCATTGTCCCATGCCAAATGCCCATTGATAAATGTTTTGTTGATGCTGTAGTCAAATGTGGTGTTTTCAAATGGACTCCAGCCGCATTTGTACAATAAATTGCTTTTATTTACTGTGTAATTTTCTTTTTTAACTAATACCAAATCGGCAAAATACCCTTCACGAACGAATCCACGGTTTTTAATTTTGAATAAGATAGCTGGGTTATGACACATTTTTTGAACCACTTGTTCTAAACTGATTTTGCCTTGTGCATAAAACTGAAACATGGCTTGTATGCTGTGCTGAACCAAAGGACCTCCAGAGGGAGCTTTGCTATATGTTTGTTGTTTTTCCTCTATGGTATGTGGTGCATGGTCGGTAGCTATTACGTCAATTCTGCCATCTAACAAGGCTTGCCAAATAGCCAATCTGTCTTCTTCAAATTTTACAGCAGGATTCCACTTAATCCAATTGCCTTTTTCAATGTAATCGTTGGCATTGAACCATAGATGGTGAATGCAGGCTTCGGCAGTTATTCGTTTTTTTTCTAATGGTTCTTTGCTGAAAAAATGGGTTTCTTTGCCAGTAGAAATATGCAGAATATGCAAGCGTGTATTGTGTTTTTTAGCTAACTCTACTGCCATGCTGCTGCTTAAATAACACGCTTCTTCACTGCGTATGTAGGGATGTTGAATGGCATTGAGTTTGTCTCCGTATTCTAAATTGAATTTTTCTGTATTTTTTTTGATTGTAGCTTCATCTTCACAATGTGTTGCAATCAGGTTAGGGGCGTTGCTAAATATTTTTTCAAGTGTAGTTGGGTTATCTACTAACATATTGCCAGTGCTGCTACCCATGAATATTTTAATGCCACAAACGGTTTTTAAATCGGTTCGCATCACTTCATCGTAATTGTCATTGGTAGTACCCATAAAAAATGAATAATTGCTTAATGACACTTGATGAGCTCTTTGGTATTTTTCTTCGAGTAAGGCTTGAGTTGTAGCTTGAGGATTGGTGTTTGGCATTTCCATGTATGAAGTAACACCACCTGCTGCTGCTGCTCTGCTTTCGGTATAGAGGTCGCCTTTGTGAGTTAGCCCTGGTTCTCTAAAATGCACTTGATCGTCTATTGCGCCAGGCATTAAATATTGACCTTCGGCATTGATTTCAATAGCATTGTTTTTAAGAGAAATGGAAGAGTCAATTTTGCTGATAATTCCGTTTTCAATGAATAAGTCAGCAACAATAGTTTTCCCTTCATTGATGATGTGAGCTTGTTTGATTAAATACGAAGACATAAATATTTTTTCAAAATTAAGCCCAAATTCGATAAGAAAAAATAATT
>CAYVDH010000274.1:0-3096 GCA_964450355.1 uncultured Flavobacteriaceae bacterium | reverse complement strand
TAATAACAATAGTTATTAAATGGTTTAATTTAGAGTTTGTAGTAATTTTTTTATTAAAATTTAGCAACATTTTTGTGGACTTATAAAAAAAAATCATGAACCCAAAAATTACAAAATTCAAAATCCTATTTATTTTGATTTACGCTTTTAATTCGTATTTAAATGCAGCAACTTATACTGTAACAAATACAAATGATGCTGGAGCAAATTCATTAAGAGAAGCATTAACAAATGCACAAGGTGCTGGTGCAGATGTTATTGAATTCAATATTGCTGGAGCAGGTCCACATACCATAAACATTAGCAGTGCCTTACCTCAAATTACTGATGACAACACTTTTATTAATGGCTTAACCCAAATTGGTTCAAGTTATAACACGCCTATGATTGTTATAAATGGAACTTCTGCTGGTGTTAGTGTTACTGGAATTTATATCAATGGTGCGGATAACAATAAAATAGCAGGTATAGTATGCCAAGCTTTTAATGGGCATGGCTTTAGAATTCATGACGGAAATAACAACATCATTCAAAATTGTTTTTCTGGGACAAATGCAGCAGGAACATCTTCTGTCGCTAATAATTTGAACGGGATTATGATTTCTGGTGCTTCATCAGGAAATATTATTGGAACTGATAGTGATGGAACAAATGATAATCAAGAAGCAAACTTATTGTCAGGAAACACTCAATCTGGAGTTGAGATGAATGGCATTAATGTCATCAATAATAGAATAAGTGGCAACATCATTGGACTTAATATCACAGGTAATGCTGCCTTAGGCAATACTCAAAATGGCGTATCCATTGCCTCAGGTGCTAAAAGGAATCTTATTGGAACAGATGGAAATGGCACAAATGATTACAATGAAAGAAACGTTATATCTTCTAATCGTTCGGGCATATCTATAAATGGAAGTTCTGGAGGAGCTAGAGAAAATAAAGTTGCAGGAAATTTTATAGGTACAGCAATTGATGGGATTACAGATTTAGGAAATACCTTAGATGGCATAGTGATGACTTCATTAACTAAAGCGAATTTAATAGGCACCAATGCAGATGGTGTATCAGATGCTTTAGAGAGAAACATTATAGCTGGGAATAACCAATATGGCGTTAATTTTAGCGGTGTTGATTCTAATGTTGTAGCTGGTAATTACATTGGTTTAGATTCTACTGGTTCTGTTATTTTAAGAAACAATGAATGGGGTGTACAAATACAAAACAGTGATTACAATTTAATTGGAACTAATGGCGACTTAGTTAGAGATGCTGTTGAAAGAAACGTTATTTCTGGCAATGGATTCTCAGGTATTGGTATTCGTTCATTAGCAGATTACAACAAAGTGTTTGGCAATTATATTGGTTTGGATTATACTGGTGAAGTTGATTTAGGGAATACTCAAAGTGGAGTTCAAATTAGAGAAGGTGCTAGTTTTAATGTGGTTGGTGGAACTGCTACTAATTTATTAAATCACATCAGTGGTAACACTTTACATGGAGTTCATATATTTACTCAATATCCAGCTTTTATTGGTGCAGGCCCTAGAACGAATAACAATACAGTAGATGCTAACATCATTGGACTTGACGTAAATTTAGTACCTGTTGGAAATGGTCAAAATGGCATTTTTACCGAATTAGCGGTAAATAGTACATTAAGCAATAATACAATTTTCAATAATGGAGCAAATGGAATATTAAACAGAGGAGCCGAAAGCTCTATCACTAACAACAACATTAGAAACAATGGGGCTAGTGGTATTCAAGTAACTTTTCATATAGGGGCAAATGGAGATGTTAATGCAGAATTTGCATCAGCTAATGACATTATTTCAAGTGTAGCCATCAGTGGCAATACTATTATTAACAATTGTGGTACAGCAAACCCTTGTGCTGGCATCTATGGTTTTGATGATTTTATTGACCCATTAGTGAATGACAAAGGTGTTACTCTAGAAACCAATAATACTATCGGTATTAACAATGGAAAACCAGATGTACAACAAGATTGGCATGGAGCTATTGAAGTGGTGAATACAGGGGCAACTATTGTAGATATGCCATATTTAGTCTATAGTAATGGAACAGGACCAACCTATACTTTAACAGATACAGTGGCTACATTAGGAACTTATGGTACAACCTACTTGCATGGTCCTTCAGGTATCAATATGACTAACATCTATACATGGAAACTTTTTACTGAATACATTGTGGACCCAAGTGGTATATCAATAAATTACACCCCTAACAATGGAGGTGGCGTTTCTTATAGCTTTGATGGCAATGCAGCTACTAATCCTTCAAATTCTGGAGTTGGTTATAATGCAGAAGGCATTACTTCAACGGTCTCAAGTCATTTCTCAACAGTAAATAGTAGTTTTTCAATATCTAGATACCAAATTTTAGAGGGCAATTATTCAGCTTTACCATTAGAAAATATCATTTTAAAAGCTAATCCTAAGTTAAACAGTGTAGTATTAGAATTTCAAATCAATGATATAAACACAAATGAATTTATAATAGAAAAATCTTATGATGGAATCAATTATTTTGAATTCAATTCATTGAAATATCAAAGCAATATTAGTCATTATCAATTTACTGACCTTCAAATAAACAATGATAAATGTTTTTATAGAATTAAAGCAAATAACCATTCTCAAAAGTTAATTTATTCAAATATTCAACTTGTAAAATTCAATGAAAATTTCAACAAGTTGATTAATATTTATCCTAACCCAACTACTTCAAACATCAATATAGAATCAAATTTTGAAATCAATTCAGTAGAGTTATTTAACCATTTAGGTCAATTAGTTTTAATCAGTAATCAAAAAGAAATAGATATTTATTCGCTACCTTCAGGTATTTATACAATAATCATAACTAGTTCTAATGATGAAAAATTAATTGAAAAAATAACACTATTAAAATAAAAAAGAAAACACTTAAATTAAAAGGGCTTAAATTTAATATTTAAGCCCTTTTTTTATAAATAAATTGTTGTTAGATGAAACTATTGAAAAACTAAATTAAGTTTTTAATTACTTTCAATAAATAATTAACACAACTTGTCATTTTTATATAATA
>CAYVDH010000273.1:0-3188 GCA_964450355.1 uncultured Flavobacteriaceae bacterium | reverse complement strand
GTCGGGGCCTATGTTCACTACCGGTAATGGTTGGTACTTGATTTTGATTGTGTCTTTGTCTACACATTTTTTAATGTCAGTAACTTCAAGTGTTATAGAAATAGAATATGAAGGTTTAAGTTTTATTATATCAAAAGTATCTTTAGGATTTTTAGTTCCAATAGGCACTTCCCATTTATACTTGTAACTTGGCTTTCCATTTTGTATGATCGGTTTGATAGAAATGCTATCCCCTGCACAAACAAATGTATCTTTTCCGAAGGCGAGTTCTATATCTAAAACAGGAGGAATGATGACAGTATCTACATAAATAGTTGGACAATTATAGCCATTGTTAATTTGATGAGTAATTAGATACTTACCACCTCGTTTAAATTTCAAACTATCAGCGCGTTTAAAACCTTTGTATAGTGGTAACCCAGAATTTGTGCTATCGCGTATGGTGAATTCATACTTATAGGAACTTATGGGTATATTGGTAGTGTCAGCAGGAAATGTATTGAATTTTAATTTTCCACAATCTAAAACATCATATTTTCTGATACTTCTGGCTTTTGGTCTCACATTGATATTGAATCCTTTTACAGATTGGGCAAAAAACGGACAAAAATTGTCCTTGGCACGAACTGAGAATGTGTAAGGAGCATCCCTAGCGTCACCTATTTTAGTTTGCCAACAGAATTCTGCTGATTTTTCACGGGCTGTAGGGTCAATGATGCGGAATGTCCCGCCCGGAATACCGTAATTCCATGTCATTTCTACGGTATCAGCAACTGTTTGATTTGGCAAAAATTGATCATCTTTAGAATCTATTTGAAAACAAATTTTATTCCCTTCACACACAGTGTGCTTGTTTTTACCAGTAATTTGAGGCGGATTGTTGTCAGAACATTGTATTACTGTTAAAAAAACATCTCTTCTAGTATAGCCAATCAGCATCCATTTTTTAGTTGCTGAGTCTTTGCGGTACTCGTTAATTTGAATAGACAATGGACCAGATTCATCACAATTGGTAGGAGTAAAAATTATATCTCCCGTTTCGTTGTCAAAATAAAAACCACGTGGTGGTTTGGCACTGGGTAATGGTTTGCAATTTACTGTTCCTGGATTTGGGGGACAATATGGTGTCATTGGAGCCATCCTATTAAAAGGACTAACCCAATTTACTGGAGTAAATGCAGAACTGAGTGGCTCAGCCAATTGAAAACTCATGGAATCTTGATCCTTTTCCAGAACCCCATTATTGAACATGAATGTTTGATTACAACACAAAAAAGCAATTGGAATGTTTCCAAAATATGGAGAATTATTCCCTTTTTTCTTGATGTTGCATAAATCCATCATGGCTTCACCTCCGTATGTAGTAGTTGAAGTAGTAGTTCCAACCAAACCCCAAGGCTGTGAAATTCTTATCATGACTTGACAGCAATTGTTGTTTAAAAATGAATTATAAGGACTTGCTTGAAAATCAATAGTTGATTCAAAAATATGCTCTTCTATTCCCATTCTTCCATTGTATCTGGCATTTGTTGGGCATAGTGCAGGGTAACCAGCACAAATAGGTGTAATTTCCCTAATGCTAGTTCTAGTTGCAGTAAAAGCATGTGAAGTTCCACCACATTCTAATGTAAATTTTGGTATAATCCCTAATTTACAAGCACATTGATGGTACAATATTAATTTAATTTTGTACTTGTAATCTCCAAGGTGCTCATAAACTACATCAGATCCATTGATAATGTCACAAGCTTTAGAATTGTTACAAAAACAAGATAAAAAAAACAATAGTCCGAGTAATTTTATTTTCATCAATTTTACAAATATATCACTAAGACAAATTTTATTGTATATTTGTTGTTTAATATGACAAAGAAATTACTTTTTTACATGATAATCAGCTATTTAATTTCAATATCATTACCAAGTTGTAAAGCTAAAACATGCGATACTTCTATGGGTGTTACAGATGCTAAAAAAGTTAAAAGGAGTAAAAAAACAGGACTTTTTTCTAATAAAGAAAAAAGAAGAAATCGCTGGTGATTACAAACCTGCTATTAATCCCAAATTAAAAGAATAGAATGTCCTATACTCTAACCCTAATTCCTGATGGTGTGATGCTTTAACTACAAACCCTATTTGATTTTTTAATTGGATGAATGTTCCAATCCCATAATTTAAATTAGACAACGTGAATTGTATATTTTTATCAAAGAAATAATCAAAATGATAATTGATCAATAAAAAAGGGTTTAATAACCTTTTTGATTCATTTTCATTGAATGGTAAATGCAATTTTAAACCTGCAATGGCTCTAAAATAATTAAATCCACTACTTGGTGTTTTTGTTTCATTGATGTTGTTGTTGACACCAAATCCCAAACCTTTGTTAAAACTTAAAACAGGTTTTATCTTAGAAACCATTTCCAACTGAAAACCTTTAGCAATAGCTTTGCTGTAATTAAATTTATTATTCAATGATTTTTCATTATAAAATTGAAAAGTTTGTGAAACTATTAAATTTTTGTCTTCAAAAAACTGAGCATTTAATTGCTTATTACAAACAATTAACATTGTATAAATCATCCAATTTCTCATTTTAATCTTGCTATTTCTCTTTGAATGTCTTTTGCTTTAATGTCTTCCCTTTTATCAAATGATTTTTTTCCTTTACCCACTCCTATCTCTAGTTTTAGTAATTTTCTATCTGCTTCAAATAATTTCAATGGGAATACGGCTGTACCTTTGTTCCCTAACAATTTATGAATTTTGTTAAGTTCTTTTTTATTCAATAATAAAATTCTATCCCTCAATGGAACATGATTATAATGACTAGCTTGTTTAAACTCCGTCACATGCATGTTTTTTATAACTAATACTTCATCATTAAAAAGGCAATAGGCGTCGCTGATATTCACATTTCCCGATCTAATGCTCTTTACTTCTGAACCTGTTAACACTATTCCTGCAACAAATTTTATTTCTGTGTGATAGTTAAAGTTGGCCTTTCTATTGATGATATTAACAGTTTTTTTATCAGACATTTTTAAGCTTTTGCAAAGTTAGATTATAATTAGCAATTATGCCAAGTTATATTATAACTTACCTCAATAAACTTACTGTCCCTTCATATTGGTATTCCTTACCATCGTAAGCTATTACTTTTACTAGCCATGCGTACACATCCTGTT
>CAYVDH010000272.1:0-3335 GCA_964450355.1 uncultured Flavobacteriaceae bacterium | reverse complement strand
TTTTTACTATTTTTGCACCTAAGTTAATAAAAAGTTGAAGCATCTCCTTTCAAACATTAGAATTCATAAATGTAAAATTTTCTATACACTGTTTGGAATTTATTTATTTTCTTTATTCATAACGTTCATTGTAGGTCAAGGTATTCAGCTAGATTTTTCAGAAACTGAATTTAATAATGTTGACAACAAAATTAATTTAGGGTTTCAGCTTACTGATTTGATAGAACTAAATGACAGCGAAGAAGAAACTGAAAGTAAGGTTCATTTTTTATATTCATTTTGCAAAGATACTTTTAGTGCAAAAATTAATTTAAATTCCAATGAGTTTAACTACATTACAAAAGGGAGTTATTCAAATTTTAGTCTATTTAAGCTTCCAAAATATTTGTTGATTCATCAACTGATTGTTTATTCCTAAAGTGGCATTATAAGTCCGCTTTTTTTACTCTTTTTTAAAGTTTAAAAAAGAAATATAAACAATACAAAAATAATAAATGAATAAAAATAATGCATCTGTTCCTAAAGATGGAATAGAAGGATTGAAAGAGAATTTTAAATCAGATAGCATCTCAGGTTTTATCGTGTTTTTATTAGCTTTACCTCTAAGTTTAGGTATAGCAAAAGCATCAGAATTCCCACCTGTTACAGGGTTATTAACAGCGATAATTGGAGGACTTTTGGTCAGTTTTATAATGGGTTCACATTTAACAATTAAGGGCCCGGCAGCAGGATTAATTGTCATTGTTGCTAGTGCAGTTAATGATTTTGGTGGTGGAGAAAATGGTTGGCACATAGCCTGTGGAATCATGGTAGTAGCGGGTATAGTACAAGTGGTATTTGGACTTTTAAAATTGGGGAAATTGGTGGATTTTTTTCCATTATCTTCAATTCATGGTATGTTAGCAGCCATTGGTATGATTATTATTTTAAAACAGATTCCAGTTTTATTAGACATCAATCCACTACTTACAAAAGGGAAATCACCTTTTGAGCTATTAGCAGATATACCTTATTTTTTAAAACATTTAGACCCTAAAGCTACGTTAATTGGGGTTATTAGTTTATGGGTGATGTTGTCATGGCAAAACAATTCCATTGATTTTTTAAAGAAAATACCTGCACCATTAGTTGTTTTAATGATTGCAATACCAGCAGAATTGATGTTGGATTTTCAACATACCGAGCCAGCGTATGCTCTAGTTCATATTGGAAATTTATTTGATGTCATTAAGTACAATGCGGATTTCAGTGGATTCTCATCAATGGGACTATTTATTAAATATGTGATAATGTTTGCTTTGGTAGGTAGTTTAGAGTCGCTATTAACTGTAAAAGCAGTAGATATATTGGACCCTTATAAAAGAAAATCGAACAATGATAAAGATTTAATTGCAGTAGGAATTGGCAATACATTTGCAGCGTTTTTGGGTGGTTTGCCTATGATATCTGAAGTTGCCAGAAGTTCTGCAAATGTTAAAAATGGGGCAAAAACTAGGTGGTCTAATTTTTATCATGGGTTTTTTATTTTGTTTTTCATTTTAGTGGCATTGCCTATTATAGAGCTAATTCCAAATACGGCATTAGCTGCCATGTTAATTACTGTAGGTTTAAAATTAGCAAATCCTAAAGAAGCAAAACACATGTATAAAATAGGGAAAGATCAATTGGCTATATTTTTGGTGACAATAATAGTTACTTTGGCTGAGGATTTATTGTTAGGAATAGGTGCAGGAGTGTTATTGAAAATCATCATACATTTATACAATGGAGCTCCATTCAGTTCATTGTTTAAAGCGCCCTCAAGCATTTCATTTAATGAAAATGAATACATAGTAACTATAGAAAAAGCGGCATTGTTTTCTAATTTTTTAGGTTTAAAAAATAGAATTCAAGCCATACCATATGGTAAAACTGTGACTATAGATTTAAACAATACCAAGCTAATAGACCATTCTGTGATGGAGAGTTTGCATGAATTTAAACTTGATTACGAGGCCAATAATGGTGTTGTTAACATCATTGGTCTTGAAAATCATCAACCAATGTCTTCTCACCAATTAGCATCAAGAAAGAAAAAATGAAAACAAAATTAATTATTGTTTTTATGGTATTTTTAATCAATAATATTTATTCACAACAAAGAATTAATGGCTACAACAATCATGCTTGGTTAATGTATGTTGGCAGTCATAAATTTAGTGAAAAATTTGGGATTCATTTAGAAGTACAATGGAGAAGAAATCAATTGTTTATTAATCCTCAACAATTGCTGCTTCGTTCAGGTATAAATTATTATATCAATAAAAAAATGACATTTACTGCTGGTTATTGTTTTGTGAAAACCTATCCTTATGGAGTTTTTCCAATAAGTATAGCTTTTCCTGAAAACAGAATTTGGCAACAAGTACAGTTCAAAAATAACCTAGGGAAGTTTGAGTTTTTAAACAGATATCGATTGGAGCAAAGGATGTCTTATTTGCCTGTATTATCAAATGATTCAATGTTTGTTATTGGTAATTCAAAATATACAAATAGGATTAGATTGATGCAAAGGCTAAGCATTCCTTTCAAAGGAAATGAAATAATTGACAAAAGTTTTTACCTAAGTTTGTACAATGAGTTATTTATTGGATTTGGCAAAAATGTAGGAGCCAATTTTTTTGATCAAAATAGAGCATATGTAGCTTTAGGGTATAAACTGCCAAATATAGGAAGAATAGAAATTGGTTTTTTAGAGCAAACTATTTTTAAGAATGTCAATCTAAATTCAAGTGGGCAGATACAACAAAAAATAGAAAACAATCACACACTTCAAATAGGATTAACCTCCTCAATTGATTTTTATAAAAAGAAACAAAATGGACATCAATAAAATATTAGAGCATTTAAGGCATTATTTACCAGCTCAAGCTCCTTTAAAAGACTTTATTCATCATAATACTTTGCATGCTTTTCAAACTGAAAATTTTTATAGTGCCATAGAAAAAGCCTCAACAATATTTGGGAGTAAAACAATTTTTTCATTAAATGAATTTAGGGACTTATATAAACAAGGTAAAATAAAAAATGAAGTCATAGAAAAAGTGATTTCTGATAATGTAGGTCAATCTCATATAAATGAATGGAAAACTTACATGCTTGAAACCTATTATCATCAAGAAAAATCTCATAGAATAGGAAGATTAAGAAAATTATGGAAGCAAAATTATCATGTAGATATTGATTTAAAAACCCAACCTATTCTGTTTAGAACTATTTGTAATTATTTTGATCAAGGTATTGCATTATGGAATTTTCCAATCAATTCAAATGGTTTTTTAGCGACAATAAAATCA
>CAYVDH010000271.1:0-3354 GCA_964450355.1 uncultured Flavobacteriaceae bacterium | reverse complement strand
ATTGAGCAATCAAACGAACATTGAAAGTGTCTTCAGTATTGTAATTGTAATTAAGGATGGAAGTAGAATTAGATGTAAAGCCATTGCCTAAGTCCCAATAATAAACAGCAATAGGGTCTTGAACGTAAGTACTTTGATTGACAAAATTAAACACATTGCCTCTGAAACATTGTTTGGATTTGTCTATAGTAAATTTAGATTTTGGACTTTCGTTTATAGTAATAATTTTACTTAAAGTGTCTTTACAATTGTTATTGGTGATTGAGATTAATTTAACTGTGTATTTGCCAAAAGTAGAGTATTTTTTATTGATAATATCTAAGCTTGTTTCGGTACTGTTATCACCTAATTCCCAAAAGTAATTGTATGTTCCTTTAGTTATACTACTTAAGTTTTTAATATCAATTTGGTGTTCATTAAAACATTGATTTATAAAATTGATATTGTATTTTAAAAAGGTACTTGGATTTGTCACTACAGTCATTTCATTGCTATCAATGCAGCCAAAGTTAGATATTGAAATGAGTTTTACTTTAAATGTATCATCTGTAGAATAAGATTTGTTAATCACATTAATAGATGATGAAAAAGTGTTATCACCTAACAACCATTTGTTAGTTGCAATATTGCCATTTTTAATTTTAGTATTATTTGTAAAATTAAAGCTATTGCCGTTCACACATTGGATTGTTTGATTCACCGAAAAAAGTGTTTTAGGTTCTGAGTTTACATGAACACTTTTTGATAAAGTATCTTTACAATTTTTATCACTTATAGTAATTAATTTGACAATATAAGTTGAATCTATTGAATACACTTTATTGTTAATTGAATTTGAAGTACTGAAATTGTTGTCTCCTAAATTCCAATTACTAGTATAATTGCCTTTAGATATGGTTGAAGAATTGTTGAAGTTTAAATTATTGATTTTTAAACATTGAGTACTGTCATTTATAGAAAAATTGATTTTTGTATTTGGATGTATAATTACACTTGATTTTGAACTGTCTCTGCAGCCTCTATCAGTAATAGTTAATAGTTCAATAGTAAAACTATCAGGATATGAATAATGCTTATTAGAAATGTCTCTATTGTACAAAAAAGTTCCATCACCTAAATTCCATTTAAAAGAATTAATTATTCCCTTACTAACTTGAGAATTGTTTTTTATATTAAGGTTATTGTAATTAAAACATTGAGCTAATGGAGAGGCATTAAAATTGATTTTACTGTTAGGGTAAATTGAAATTGATTTGATTAAAGTATCTTTACAATTAGATTTAGTACTTGAAATCAATTGTACATTGTAATTGCTGTCTTTTAAATAAATTTTATTGTTAATGCTAAATAAATTACTAGTACTATCATCCCCAAAACTCCAAAGATAAGAAGAGGAATCATTGGTTATAGTAGAAGTATTTGTCAATACAAATTGATGGCCATTAAAGCATTGCTTATCTTTATTTATATTAAAGCCAATGTTTGTATTTGGCAAAATTATCACTGTTTTAGTTGTAGAATCTTTGCAATTATTTTGACTTAAATTAATTATTTTGATTTTAAAAGTATCAGCATTATTAAATTGATAAATTATAGCCGTATCAACCACGGTATTGCCATCACCTAAATTAAAGGTAGTTTTTTTGTAACTATCGTCTGTGTAGGTGCTTAAATCTTTTAATGAAATTGAATTGTTTTTAAAACAAAGCAAAGTATCAGAAACGCTAAATTTAGAATTTACTTTAGGATTTTTAATTTCTATCGTATCACTACTATAGCATCCAACTGAATCTTTTGCTTTTAAAATATAAGTTCCTTTTTGAGTCACATTAATAGAAGGAGTAGTTGCAGAATTGCTCCATAAATAAGATGAGTACAATTTATGGGGTTTAACAATATAGGAAATATTGTTACATAATGCAGTGTCTCTGCCTAGTTTAGGTTTAGGGTTTTTAATGAAAACTTTTACAACAAAACTGTCTATTTTGTTTTTAAAATAAGAATATAATTTAACATTGTAAAAACCTACTTTTTTAAAAACATGGTAAACCTTAGTTGTTTTGTTAGAGAAATTTTCTGATCCAGAACTAACATCATCAAAATTCCATTTTAATGAGTCAATATTATAACTGTCAGTGATTTTAAATTCTGTAGTGTCATTGACACAATTTCTAACAAATGTAAATGATTTGGTATGAAAAATGGATTGAATAAAAGTAGGTAAGCCAAATTGACAAGATTTACCGGATAAACTGATGTAATTTTTTTGAGGTCTACAACTAAATTTAGAGGAATCGGGAGCATGAATTACACTTAAATATCCACTATTGTAAACTGAAAGATAAATTTTGCCATCAGGGCCAACTTGCAATGAGCCTGGACTACTTGAATAATTACTATCAATTACTTTTTTTGAAGCAATAAATGAAGCCCTTGTATTTGTTGTTAAATCATATTGAGCTACCTTGTTTAATGAAAATTCAGTAACATATAAAAATTTTGATTTTGGTGAAAATTCTAATCCATAACCATCGTCACATTTAAATCTCCATATATTAGAAATTATTCCAGTAGAAGCATCAAAGTCGCCAATAACTGCAGAATCTAATATGTAATTTGTATAACCTACTTTTTTCCCATCTGGCGAAATTTTTAAATACCCTAATGTATAAGCACTATTTCCACTTATTTTAAAACCAGTTTTATATCCTATTGGTGTATTGTTAACTCCTGCAGAAGTTACTTTGTAGGAAAAAAAAGAATCATTGCCATATTTAGCTGCTAATACCCAATAATCCTTTCCATTTGAATGTAATACAGAGGTAATTTTTTCACAAACTGGAGTTTTTAATAGTATATTTTTTCTAGTACTAACAATGTCGCCTTTGCCAGAGTTTAATTTCATATTTAATTCTGAATATCTTAAACCATCAGTTCCAGCCTGATCATCTACTGTGAAAATATAAAATATATGAGCACTATCTGGTCTTGGCACTATAATACCAGATTGAGTTGATGATGAATTTCCTTTTAATCCCGACCCATTACTCATTACATTATGAGTACTATCCCAAACACTAATACCATCTGTGTAAAATAGTAAACGTCCCTTTGCATTACTCATAGTCGCACAACCTTCGTAAGTGTTCAATTGCCCATTTGTTAAAGCACTTGGAGGTGATGTGTTAAATGTAACTCCTGCCTTGTTACCAAAATACCAATTGTTGCCTTCTTTTTGTGCAAATAAAATTAAATTAGATGCAAAAAAAACATATATAAGTAACCCAATTTTTTTATTTCGGAATGATTTTAATATTATAGGATATAGAGAATTGTAAATCATTCTATTTTATA
>CAYVDH010000270.1:0-3417 GCA_964450355.1 uncultured Flavobacteriaceae bacterium | reverse complement strand
TAAAAGTTGGGCAAACCATTCATTTTACATTAACTAATAACCCAACTACTGAATATGATGCTGTAGTATATAGTATAGGTACTGCCTTTGAAAACGACAGTAAAACCATACCTGTACATTGCAATGTAAAAGGCAATAAAACAGGGCTTATAGATGGTATGAACATTACAGGCATTGTTAGCTTAAATAATGTAACCACACCAGCAGTACCAACAGATGCTATTGTAGAAGCCGATGGCAAGTATTATATTTTTATTGTTACCAATAGAGAACCTGAAGAACACCACGAAGAAGGAGAAGAAGCACACGACCATAAAGAAGCAGAAAAAAGTACAGAAACAGAACCTAAAAAGCATACAAACTTTGAAAAAATAGAGGTGGTAAAAGGTGTTTCCAATATGGGTTATACTTCTATTACATTTATAAATGAAATACCCAAAGATGCTAAAGTAGTAACAAAAGGTGCATTCTTTATCAATGCCAAATTATCTAACACAGGCGAACACGAACATTAAACTATAACAATATGACTTGGTTAAAAATTTATTTACCTATTTACTTACTACTTTATTTATTAGTTGCATTTGTAATACCGACTTATCGTACCTATAAGAAAACAGGTATAAATCCTGTTACATTTGGCAAGTCTGAAAATGCACACGATTATATTGGATTTGTAATGAAAATACTTATTGCTTTACTATTTTTTTCTGTTTTAATATTTTCAATTTTTCAAAATTTCTATTTGTACTTATGCCCAATTCATTTTTTACAAAATTCTATTGTTCAATTGATTGGTCTTGTGTTAATTCACTTTTCTCTAATTTGGATAAGTGTAGCACAATTTCAAATGAGCAATAGTTGGCGTATTGGAATAGATGAAAACAATAGAACTGAATTAGTTACAACAGGCATTTTTTCAATAAGTAGAAATCCTATTTTTTTAGGGATGATTTTAAGTGTGCTTGGCTTGTTTTTAATAACACCAAATGCAATAATGTTTTGTTTAACATTTACTACCTATATAATTATTCAAATTCAAATAAGATTAGAAGAAGAATTTTTAGAAAGACAGCACACAAAGAATTATATCAATTACAAACAAAAAACAAGAAGATTAATTTAATAATATGCAACACATTCACAAATACGATGCACAAGGAAAACAACTTTGTTGCACACAAGAAGAAAAAATAAATCTTATTGCTAATAAGCAATTAAAAAAAGAACTTAAAGAAGTAGGTTGCTGTGCAACAGATGAACCTCAACACAATGAACATAGTGCAGAGGATGGACACGATCATTCAAGTGATAGCGATAGCACTTTCAAAATGTTTTTACCAGCCATAATAAGTTTGGTTTTATTACTTATAGCCATTGCATTAGATAATTGGTTTCCTCAATCTTGGTTTACAGGTTGGGGTCGTATTATTTGGTATATAGTAGCTTATGTACCAGTTGGCTTACCTGTATTGAAAGAAGCAATTCAAAGCATAGGCAAAGGAGAAGTATTTTCAGAATTTTTATTAATGAGTATTGCCACTATTGGAGCATTTGCCATAGGCGAATACCCAGAAGCTGTAGCAGTAATGTTATTCTATGCTGTGGGCGAAGTCTTTCAATCCTTAGCTGTAAAAAGAGCTAAAGCTAATATAAAAACCTTGCTTGACCAACGACCAGATGAAGTAACAATTATAGAAAATAACCAACCTAAAACCATAAAAGCTGAAACTGTTCAAATAGGTAATATCATACAACTTAAACCAGGAGAAAAATTAGGTTTAGATGGAGAACTTTTAACTGAAACTGCTTCTTTCAACACTTCAGCACTTACAGGCGAAAGCAAACCAGACACCAAAGCCAAAGGCGAAACGGTATTAGCAGGAATGATAAACCTTAACACAGTAGCACAAGTTAAAGTTACAACAGCATACACTGATAGTAAGTTGAGTAAAATTTTAGAATTAGTACAAAACGCCACAGCACAAAAAGCCCCAACCGAATTGTTTATAAGAAAATTTGCAAAAATATATACACCCATTGTTGTACTACTTGCCTTACTAATTACAGCACTTCCTTACTTCTTTGTAGAAAATTATGTGTTCAGTCAATGGTTATATAGAGCATTAGTATTCTTAGTTATCAGTTGCCCTTGTGCATTAGTAATTAGTATTCCATTAGGTTATTTTGGTGGCATAGGTGCAGCTTCTAAAAATGGTATTCTGTTTAAAGGCAGTAATTTTTTAGACATTATTGCAAATATTCAAAATGTAGTAATGGACAAAACAGGCACAATGACCGAAGGTGTCTTTAAAGTGCAAGAAGTAATACTAAAACCAGAGTTTAATAAAAATGAAATACTGCAAATGGTAAATGCTTTAGAAAGTCAAAGTACACACCCAGTTGCTACTGCTATTCATAACTATGTAGGTAAGGTTGATAGCAATATAAAGTTAGAAAATGTAGAAGAAATATCAGGTCACGGATTAAAAGCTGATGTAAACGGAAAAGAATTATTAGTAGGCAATTTTAAGCTAATGGATAAATTCAATATTATTTATGATATTGACCCAACAACCATAGTTTATACTTTAATAGCCATTGCTTACGATAAAAAATTTGTAGGATATTTAACCATTGCAGATAGTATCAAAGAAGATGCACAAATTACAATAGATAAACTCAAAGCATTGAATGTAAAAACCACGATGTTAAGTGGCGATAAAAGTACCGTTGTAAAATTTGTTGCCGATAAATTAAGTATTACCAATTCCTTTGGCGATTTACTTCCAGAAGACAAAGTAAATAAAGTAAAAGAAATCAAAGCCAATAATGAAACAGTATGTTTTGTAGGCGATGGTGTAAACGATGCACCAGTAGTAGCATTAAGCGATGTTGGTATAGCAATGGGGGGCTTAGGCAGTGATGCTACAATTGAAACTGCCGATGTGGTCATACAAGACGATATGCCAAGCAAAATACCTATGGCAATAAACATAGGTAAACAAACAAAAAAAATAGTTTGGCAAAATATTGTTCTTGCATTTGCAGTAAAAGCAATTGTGCTAATACTTGGTGCAGGTGGTTTAGCCACAATGTGGGAAGCAGTATTTGCAGATGTAGGCGTGGCATTATTAGCAATATTAAATGCAGTGAGAATACAAAGAATGAGGTTTTAGCCCCCAAGCCAACACACAAAAAAATACGGCTTAGGGCTTTGCCAGAACACAGTGCCAACACACAAAGCCCTCTAAGGTATTGCAGTCAGTTTTTAACTGTCATATTTTTTGTGGCTATGCTACCACAGCACTTGGCACATTGCCTGTTCCACTTCGTTCCACAGCCAAAGAGCCAAGCCAACTCACAGCATAGCAACAAAAAAACGCTACACTCCAACCACCACCACCGTTCCGCTTA
>CAYVDH010000269.1:0-3435 GCA_964450355.1 uncultured Flavobacteriaceae bacterium | reverse complement strand
TTTAGCTAAAAAGAAGTTTTTATTCGACTTGATATAACTAAAAATCTAAACCATTAAGAAGTTAAGCTTCATTAAGTTTGTAATATTTATAAAATAAGCCTTAATGAAAAAGGCTTAATTTTCTTAACTTCTTAATGGTAAAAAAAAATAAGTCATAAATCACAATTCATCCTTCATTTTTTACAACTCAGCAACATTCAATTTTAAAATTCTGTAGTTTGAAGCAACTTTGTCTCATCAAAATCAAACGAAATGAAAACGATTATTACTTTTTTACTTTTTATCGTAGCAATGCAAAGCTATGCTCAAACCGAAATTTCAGGAAAAATTACCGACGAAAAAGGTATCGCCATTCCCGGTGCAAACATTTATTTAGAAGGAACGTATGACGGAGCTTCTTCCGATGAAAACGGAATTTTTAAATTCAATACTTCCGAAACTGGAACGAAAATATTGATTGTGAGTTTTCTTTCTTTTGAAACATTTAAAAAACAAATTGAGGTTTCTAATTTCAAAAATCAAACCATCAAACTCAGAGAAAGTGTCAATACGTTAGATGCTGTGATTGTATCTGCCGGAACGTTTGAATCCGGAGATAAAGCCCGAGTTTCCGTATTAAAACCGTTGGATATTGTGACCACTGCCGGTTCTGCCGGAGATATTATTGCGGCTTTAAACACACTTCCGGGAACGCAAACCGTTGGTGAAAGTGGTCGATTATTTGTGCGTGGTGGTGAAGCTGATGAAACCCAAACGTTTGTGGACGGACTTCGTGTAGCTCAACCCTATGGAGCAACAGCACAGAATTTGCCTACTCGCGGACGTTTTTCACCGTTTTTGTTTAATGGAATTTCATTTTCAACCGGAGGTTACAGTGCCGAATTTGGTGAAGCACTTTCGAGTGTATTGACTTTAAATACAATTGACGAACCAACACAAGAACAAACCGATATTTCGTTAATGACCGTTGGTTTAGGAATCGGAAATACGCAAAAATGGAATAAAAATTCACTCACTTTTAATGCAGCTTATATCAATTTAGAACCGTATCAAAAATTGATTCCGCAAGCAGTTGATTGGAATAAACCGTATCAGTCGTTAGCAGGAGAAATGGTGTATCGCTATCAATTTAAGAATGGATTATTAAAAATTTATGGAGCATTTGATGTGTCGCAATTTGATATTAATCAAGAAGATATCAATCAGCCGGAAAAAGTTCGATTTGATTTGCGAAACGATAATTTTTATGGAAATGCTTCATATAAAGGAATTTTTGGCGATAATTGGAATCTTCATACCGGATTAAGTTATGGTTTAGGTGTGAATAAAATCGGCATCAATTCAGACCAAGTTGAAAATGATGAAAATGCTCTTCATCTAAAAATGAAAGTGGGAAAGAAAATTACTGAAAGAATCAAAATTACTGCCGGAGCGGATTATTTTGTGACTGACTTTGATGAAAAATTTACAGAATTTCAAGGTCAAACTTATAAAGTTGGTTATCAAAATGCTATTGCTGCGGCTTATGCGGAATCAGATATTTTCTTTAGTAAAAAGTTAGCCATGAAAATAGGAGCAAGAGCTTCACAAACTAGTTTGTTGGATGAATTTCGACTTTCACCAAGAGCATCTTTTGCGTACAAAGTTTCAAAAAACGGACAATTTTCCTTCGCTTATGGAGATTTTGTTCAAACGCCAAGAGCGGATTACATCAAATATTCAAATGATTTTCAATCGGAAAAAGCGAGTCATTATATCTTAAATTTTCAACATAATAAGGATGGACGTTTATTCAGAGCGGAAGCATATTATAAAAAATACGATGATTTGGTGAAATTTGATACTGAAAATGCTCAATTTAATTCAGCTTTCAGCAACGATGGATTCGGTTATGCGAAAGGAATTGATATTTTTTGGCGAGATAATAAAACCTTCAAAAACACCGATTATTGGGTTTCGTATTCGTACATCGATACAGAGCGAAATTATTTGAATTTTCCCAATCAAGTAACTCCCAGTTTTGTAGCCGATCATACGTTGTCGGTTGTTACTAAACATTGGATTGAAGATTGGAAGTCGCAAATTGGGTTTTCTTATATTGTTAATTCCGGTCGTCCATATAATAATCCGAATGAAGCCACATTCATGAACGGTAAAACAAAAGCCTTTCAAAATTTGAGTTTTAACTGGGCGTATTTGCTTTCGCAACAAAAGATTTTGTATTTCTCGGTTTCCAACATTATTGGAACGGATAATGTTTTTGGGTATCAATATTCCAATTCACCCGACATGAATGGTCAATTTAAACGAAGAGCGATTGGTCAACCTGCTGACCGTTTCTTTTTTATTGGTTTCTTTTGGACGATTAGCGAGAATAAGAAAACGAATCAGTTGGAGAATCTATAGGTTTTGAGTTACTAAGGTTCTAAGGAACTGAGGTTTTTAAATAGAAGTTACCTCAGAACCTTAGCAGCTTAGTACCTTAAAAAACAGTTCATCCTCAAAAATCAACAGTTCAGTCAGACTCTTTTTTAAAAATGAGTATTTCAGGGGAAATTTGAATCAGAAAATCAATATCAAAAATCAAAAATCAATAACAATAACAATATCAAAAATCAATATCAATATCAAAATTCAAAAAACGAACAATCTAGCAATCAAAAAATCTAATTATCTAACAATCCAAAAAATCTAAATTATGACAAAAATTATCATTACCATCGTTTTACTTGTGACATCACAAGTATTCTCACAAGGTCAATTTGAGCAAGGAATGGGAAAAGCTTTCGCTCTGTGGGGAGAAGGAAAAAACACAGAATCTTCAGCCATGTTTGAACGAATTGCTTCTGCCGAAAAAGAAAGTTGGCTGCCCAATTATTATGTGGCTTTGGTTAACACTACTACGGCTTTTGCAACCAAAGACAAAGATCAAGTGAATGCTTTGTTGACTAAAGCACAATCAGCGTTGGATGGTGAGTTGAACAAATATCCAAATAATGCTGAATTGTTAGTCATGCAAGCCATGATTCATACCGCTTGGATTGCGTTTGACCCAATGACCAACGGTATGAAATTATCCGGAAAAGTTATGGAATTGTACGGGAAAGCAGAACAAATTGAGCCAAATAATCCTCGCGTTGTATTAAGTAAAGCTGAATTTGAAATGGGTTCTGCACGTTTTTTCGGTACAGATATTAAACCAATGTGCAAACAAATTGAAAATGCAATCGAACTTTTTGCTACTTTTAAACCTCAAACAGTTTTTCATCCAAATTGGGGGTTAGAGCGAGCACAAGAAGCTGCTAAAAACTGTAAATAGACAATATAATGAAAGCGTATATCAAAGAATTTCCCAGAGCCACTTGGATTAGTCTAGCAGTATTTGCAGTACTTATTCTATTGCAATTGGTTATGGGAGCCACCATAAAATTTGAT
>CAYVDH010000268.1:0-3521 GCA_964450355.1 uncultured Flavobacteriaceae bacterium | reverse complement strand
TTTTTTTATCATTATTCAGCCCACGGTTTCAACCGTGGGTTACTTGATAGGAAAACCTAATATTAAAAAATATATTTATAGAGTGTAAAATCTATACCCTGTGCTACTCTGGCGTAAGCAAGCATGAGGGATAGCAGCGGTTACCCCGCAGTGAAGTATTGGTTATGCAGCTAGGAACGAGGAGTAATAGCGAATGAGCCCGACCCGACCTAAGGAGGGGCATGCCCAAATAGAAATGATGGATATTGGGATAAAATGTTAATCGGTAAAAATAAAATGGACTTAACTTGCGGGAAGTTTTGACAGCGAAAAATAAAGATACTCAAACCCCCTTAATGAAACAATACTTTGGGTTTAAACAAAAATACCCGGGAGCATTGTTGTTGTTCAGAGTTGGAGATTTTTATGAAACATTTGGAGAAGATGCCATCGTGGCTTCTAAGATTTTAGGAATAGTGCTTACCAAAAGAGGTGCTGGAAGTTCAAGCGAAATTGAACTTGCTGGTTTTCCTCACCATTCTCTCGATACCTATTTGCCTAAATTGGTTCGCTCTGGTCAGCGAGTAGCAATATGCGACCAACTCGAAGACCCTAAAATGGCAAAGGGGATAGTAAAGCGAGGAGTTACAGAACTTGTTACTCCAGGAGTGTCTTACAGCGATAAAGTATTAGATGCGTTTACAAGCAATTACTTAGCATCCGTTCATGTCAATGACAATGTAGTAGCGGCTGCTTTTCTTGATATTTCTACAGGTGAATTTTTGGTTTCGGAAGGTACTCAAGATTACATCGAAAAATTATTGGGTAGCCTCAGACCAGCCGAAGTATTGGTGAGTAAAAAAAACAGCCAATGGTTCAAGCAATTTACTAGCGATAAATACTTCACTTTTGCCATGGAAGATTGGGTGTACCAATTGGATTATACCCAGGAAAAATTAATGTCGCATTTTGGTACTACCACTCTCAAAGGTTTTGGTATTGCCCATTTAGAAAATGCCATCATAGCTGCTGGCACATGCTTGTATTACCTCGAGCAAAATCAACAACACAACATTCAACACATCAATCAAATCAGCAGAATTGATGAAGAACAATACGTGTGGTTCGATCATTTTTCCATACGCAACCTCGAAATTTTATACTCTGCTTACCCCGAAGGAAAAAGCTTGATTCAATTGTTGGACCATACCCAAACGCCCATGGGGAGCCGATTGCTAAAGAAGTGGATAGTTTTACCTCTTAAAGATTTACATGAAATTAATTACAGATTAAATACGGTCGAAGCTTTTATACAACACCCCGTATTGATAGATGATATTGTTGCTCAATTAAAGCAATGTGGCGATATCGAAAGAATCATTTCAAAGATTTCCTTATTGCGAGCTAATCCTCGTGAGGTATTGCAGTTAGGCAAAGCTTTAGAATGCATCAAACAAATTAAATATGTAATTGAAACTAGTCATTTTAAAGAATTGAGTTCTATTGCCGAGCAATTAAATCCATGCCAAACCCTCATCGAAAAAATAAGCACTGAATTGAATGCTGAAACACCATTGTTAATCAACAGGGGAGGAGTGATCAATTCTGGAGTTGACAATGAATTAGATGAATTGCGTAAAATAGCATTCAGTGGCAAGGATTATTTGTTGAATATTCAAATCAAAGAAACAGAAAGAACAGGTATATCGTCATTGAAAATTGCTTTCAATAATGTGTTTGGTTATTATTTAGAAGTAACCAATACACATAAAGACAAAGTGCCAAGCGATTGGATACGAAAACAAACTCTTACCAATGCCGAAAGGTACATTACCCCCGAATTAAAAGAATACGAAGAGAAAATACTATCAGCAGAAAGCAAAATCATTGAAATAGAAACTCGCATATACAATGATTTACTGAAACACATGGGCGCGTACATCAATGCCATACAATTGAATTGTCAATTAATTGCTCGTGTCGATTGTTTGTTGAGTTACGCGATTATTTCCATTCAAAATAAATATTCCAAACCCATCATCAACGAAGGTTATGATTTAAAGTTGTTGAATTGCAGGCATCCTGTGATTGAAAAACAATTAAAGTCAAACGACCAATACATACCTAACCATGTGGAATTGGATAGGAACAACCAACGCATTGTAATTTTAACTGGGCCAAACATGAGTGGTAAAAGTGCAGTGTTAAGACAAACAGCTTTGGCAGTTTTGATGGGACAGATTGGTTGTTTTGTTGCAGCAGAACACGCTGAGTTTGGATTAGTAGATAAAATTTATACCAGAGTAGGAGCCAGTGATAACATCAGTGGAGGTGAGAGTACTTTCATGGTAGAGATGATAGAGACAGCAGGAATATTGAACAACATAAGCGACCGCAGTCTGATTTTATTAGATGAAATAGGAAGAGGAACCAGCACGTTTGATGGAGTGTCATTAGCTTGGGCTATTGCGGAGTTTTTGGGCAAACATCCCTACCAGCCTAAAACCATATTTGCAACACACTATCACGAGCTGAATGAATTGGAAAACCAAATTCCAGGGATAAAGAATTACCATATTGCGGTCAAAGAAACCAAGGATAAAATTATTTTTTTAAGAAAATTAGTACAAGGTGGAAGTGAGCACAGTTTTGGTATTCATGTAGCAAAAATGGCTGGTGTACCTTATACAGTTTTGCACCGAGCTGAGCAGATATTGATTGAATTGGAAAAAGACAAAGATAAGATATCGGGTTCCAATACTTTAAAGACCATGCCTAAGGCACAATACCAAATGACCTTGTTTCACGAGGCTGACCCAGCCCTAGAAGCCTTGAAAACACAAATAATGCAATTGGATACCAATGCGATGACACCTATAGATGCTTTGATGAAATTAAATGAGTGGAAGAGTTTGATGGGTACTAGTAAGATGTCTCAATAATTTATTAATCTGATTTTACCTCATAAAAAAAGTCCTGTTGAACAGGACTTTTTTACACACATTAACACAATTAATATTGATTTCAGTATTAATTATCTTTTAAGACTTTGAGTCAGTTTTTTCTTCTGGAACGACGATGTCACCTGCCATCAATTTGTCTTTTAATTTCTTTTCTATTTCAGCCACCATTTCGGTGTTGTCTTCTAATAGTTCTTTTACGGAATCTCTTCCTTGTCCAAGTTTTGTTCCATCATAACTAAACCACGAACCGCTTTTTTGTACGATGTTGTTTTCAACAGCCAAATCCAATACTTCGCCCACTCTTGAAATTCCTTTTCCATACATGATGTCAAATTCAATTACACGGAATGGTGGTGCAACTTTGTTTTTAGCTACTTTCACTTTGGTGCGGTTACCGCTTATTTCGTCACCGTCTTTAATTTGACCAATTCTGCGAATGTCCAAACGAATAGAGGCGTAAAATTTAAGGGCATTACCACCAGTGGTAGTTTCAGGATTGCCAAACATCACTCCAATTTTTTCTCTCAATTGGTTGATGAAAATACAGCAACAACCCGTGCGGCCAATTGCTGCAGTGAG
>CAYVDH010000267.1:0-3532 GCA_964450355.1 uncultured Flavobacteriaceae bacterium | reverse complement strand
TTGAAATGAAGTGAAGCCGAAGTTCCCGGAGAAACACTTAATAAAGGAAAGTTTTCAACCGGAGAAGACCAATATACATAATCTAAGCGTTTGATAACCGTTGCTTTAGAAACCGTTACATTGTTACCTGCATTAACTGCATAATCATCTTTTTGGATAACACTACCTCCATTTTGAACATTTAAAGTACCATTATTGGTAATTCTACCTCCTATTTCTAAAAAACTACCAGACGTGACTGTCACTGTTCTAGTTGGGTTGATTAGACATTCACAAGCGGTTACATTGCCGTGTAAAGCCGTATTATAATTACCGGCAAAAATTGCTCTAGTGGTTGAAGTTGGTGGACCAGGTGACCAAGTTGAAGTAGCATTAAGAAATGTTGATGATAAAGGTAATCTTCCTCTAAGTCTAACATTATCAATTGTCCAAATCTCATCATTTCGATCAACATCTAATTCAATTTTTAAACGAAACTGTGTTGTTTGTGGTAGATTTGTTAATGTTAAGAAACGGACACCATTACCAACTGAATTACCTGTAGACTGAAATTCATATGGAATGTTCAATCCTTTAAATGGGTTATTTACAGTAGTCCCGCCAGATGTTATGCCCCAAATTGAATTATTACTACCTTTAACAATAACTTCTCTTGACCAATTCGTTCCTCCATCTGCACTAATAAAAACCGTAACCCAATCCGAAACATCTAAACCTTGTGTTCCATTGGTTGAAAAACCTCCAATATATAAATCCAACACTACATCAGAGTAAGTTGAAGTATCAACTGTATCGAAGGTTACAATTACTTTTGGTTTAGGATCAAATGTACTAGGAAAAGGGCCGGTAACTTGCAAACTATTAGAGCCTTCTGAAAACTTATTAGATGTAATAGCTCTACTTGTTCCATATGCAACCCCTCCTGTAATTACTGGTGGATTAGCACCTAATGCTGTAGAAGTAGAAAAATTCCAAACTGTAGTTCCTGTTAACCCTTCAAAGGTTTGTTGTTTAATTGTTGACAATCCTGATAAAGCACATTCATCGAAATTAATACCCACACCTGATATTGCAAATACAAATGGATTATTCCCTAAAACATTATTATCAATGGTAACAATTGCTTCCCTTAAACCTAAAGCAGAAGGATTAAATGAAATACTCAAAGTTGTACTGTTATTTGTATTTACATTTAAAGCAGGTAAAGTAGAAATTGTAAAATCTGATGCATGCAAACCAGATATAGTAACATTATTAATATCTAAAACTGCTCCTCCTAAATTTACTAAAAAGAAATTGCGAATTTTATTCGTACTTCCTGCTTCATTAACATTACCAAAATTCGTATGATTATCAAGATTCGTAGTTGCACTACCATTTATTATTTGATTTCCATTTCCAATCACATTAATGATAGGAGCTAGACCATTTCCTTGAATAGTAAAAGTATATGGATTTTCATCTGAATCATCATTTAAAATAGAGACTTCAGCTGTTCTTATTCCACCTCCAAGGGGAGAAAACCGAATTACAAATACACTATTTGCTCCGGCATTTAAAGTAGCAGACGGCTGAGTAATAACCGTAAAATCTCCGGCGTTTAAACCTGTAATTTCTACTCTAGGTGTTCCGCTCAACGTCAATAGTGAAATTCCAATATTTTCAATTCTATAATCTTTATCTTGACTTCCTCCAATTGCCACAGAACCAAATAGGGTATTGTTCAAAGGATTTGGAATAATATTACCACTAATAATATTATTTGTTCCGCCTGTTGCACCTCGAATGTTTATTTCAGGACCGGGATTAGTAATGGTTAAAATATGAGTTTGTTCATCAAATCCTGATGGATTTGTAGCAATAATTGTAATGAAAAAGGTTCCCGTAACAGTTGGAGTCCCAGAAATCAATCCAGTTGAAGTGTTTACACTTAGGCCAGATGGCAATCCAATAGCATTATAAGATGTTGGGCTATTTGTAGCAATAATAGCGAATGAATATGCTGCACCAATAAAACCCGAAGAACTAAGATCACTTGTAATTACTGGGGGAGGAATTGGCCCGGTTGTAACATTAACCGTAACATCATCAATAGCTAAAGAATGGTCATTTCCTGAATCATTAATATCAGACCATCGAATCATGATTTCTTCACCAGGGTAAACTAATACACTTACAGTTGTTGTAATATCTGCAACACGATTTACAGCTGCATTTCCATCTAATGCTAATGCAGTTGCACCAGTTTGAGGTGAAGTAAAGGTCAATGCTGGTAAAGATGTCCAAGTACCAGTTGTTAAACTCGTTACGGTTGAACTTGTCCTATACTCTACGGTCATATTGTGAGCATTTACATTATCCATTCTACGCCATTGTTCACCTGTGTAAGTAATTGTAATCGCAGTGATGGCGGCACCAGTATTATTCAATAATCGCCAACCTATATAATTAAATCCGACACTAGCAGCTCCTGTATAAGCATTTGAAGTTGTATGTCCTAAAGCACGTTCATTAATTGGATTTGTAGCTGCTATCCCAAATGAATTTAGTCTAGCTGTAGCAGTAGTTCCTGTATTAGCAAAATAAGTGGTATTAGGTGTTACAGTAGTTGCGGCATACCATCCGGTTAACGTTGAATTGTCTGCCCAAGTAGTTGAGCTAGATGAAATTAGGGTGTTAAAATTTTCAGTATAATTGGTACTTGGTAAATTAATAGAAAATTGCGACCAACTCATTTGGATTAAAAAAAAGAAAACAACAACTAAGTATCTTTTCATAAATGTTATATTACTATATATTCACTTTGTTTTTTAATAAATAAAGCGGGTACAAATTTACGTCTAAATTACAGAATTTCAATACTTTTGCGTTACTAAATTATTAACAAAAAAAGAAACTTTTTTATTTAGTGAACTCACAATCAGATACTTCCTTACAAAATTTTCTTAAAAAGATGGAATATTACTGTTCCTATCAGGAGCGATGCCATGTTGAAGTAGAGCAAAAGATGTATCAATTGGCTGTTCCAAGAAATTTTCATGATACCATTATTGTGCATTTGATTGAGCATAATTTTCTAAATGAAGAGCGTTTTGCGGCGTTGTTTACCATCAGTAAATTTCATCAAAAAAGCTGGGGAAAAAACAGGATTGTTAATGAACTCAAAGCCCGACACATTTCTACTTATCTTATTCAAAAAAGCATTCAACAACTTTCAGACGAAGAATACCGTAACACTTTTTTAACCTTAGCAGAAAAAACGTGGGCTTCACTTATCGAAAAAAACAAACTGAAAAAGCAAAAAAAATTCTGCGACACCTTATTGAGAAAAGGTTGGGAAAGTGATTTGGTTTATGAACAAGCCAAATTATATTCTAATTAAACTTTTTCTTTTTTATTAAAACCATTTATAAATACTTTTCGTAAATGAAAATGTAGTTGCCCCAAACACTACCTCACTTTTTATTAACCTAAAATCAACACCATTGTACTGATTCACCGATTGCACTAATTTTTAAAAAATTACTGTAAG
>CAYVDH010000266.1:0-3596 GCA_964450355.1 uncultured Flavobacteriaceae bacterium | reverse complement strand
GATGGAATTTTAATTAATAATGAACTCTTAGAAATTAAATTGAATGGAGAGACAGAAGATGAGATTCAGCTAATTGAAGGTCAAAATTCTATTAAATTTAATGTTTTTATCCAAGATTTAGATATGAATAATGAAGATGGTTTTTATTACAAAATTGAAAATAATTGGCAGAAATCATCTGGGTCGATATTAGAATTGGCCAATATTGATTATGGTCAAACTAATGTTGAATTTGGACTTCTAAATGAAAAAAATGGAGTTATTGAAACTGTTAAAGTGATTAAATTAATTAAACCAATACCTTTTTATAAAACAATTTGGTTTTGGGTTTTAATTTTTTTATTATTAACTTTAATTTTTGGTTATATGTTTTATAAAAATATAGTAACTAAACAAAATGCAGAACTTAGCAAACATAAGGAACTTGAAAATCAAAAAACAAGGTTGACTGCTGATTTACATGATGATATTGGAGCTAGCTTGAGTACGTTGTTAATTAATAGCAATATTGCCAATAATTTAATAGAAAAGCAACCTGAAAAAGCAAGATTGTTTATTTCAAAAATTGAAAAACAATCAAAAGAGTTGGCTGATAAAATTGGTGATTTTGTTTGGAGTTTAAAATCCAATGAGAATAATTTCATGAATTTTAGTGAAAGAATTAAAAATTATGCTTCAGAAACAATTGGGAGCTCCGAAATATACTATGAAATATCAATTGATATTTCAGTAGATTTATTAGTGACAAATATTTATCAAAAGAAAAATTTAATGTTATTAACTAAAGAAGCAATAAACAATGCAGTAAAATATAGTAAGGCACAAAATATTAAATTGGAAATTACAATTCATGAATCAAAAGTAAAATATCTTTTCAAGGATGATGGTATTGGTTTTGATACAAGTAATAAAATAGGTAATGGAATTGAAAATATGAGAAATAGAGCTAAAGAATTGGGAGGTGAATTTTCTCTAGTTTCTAGTAAAAATAATGGATGTATAATTGAATTTGAATTTATACTTATCCCTTGATTTAGGGATAAATTAAAAAAAGTTTAAGATTAATTTTGAAGTCCTCAATGAAAATATTTATTTATGATGATCATTCCGAAAGAATTACAAGTTTAACATCTTTATTAAATTTGTTAGGAGATCACATTGTGGTTGGCAGTGCCTTAAATACAGCGAATGTATTAGAAGAAATGGAGCAAACAAATCCAGATATAGTGTTGATGGATATTCAAATGCCAGAACACGATGGAATTGAAGGGTTAAAAAAAATTAAATTAAAATTTCCTCATATAAAGGTTTTAATTCAAACCGCTTTTGACGATAATGATAAAATATTTAATTGCATTAAGAATGGGGCAAGTGGGTATATTTTAAAGAGCGATAAACCTCAAAAGATACTACAAGCAATAGAAGAGGTATATGAAGGTGGGGCAGCAATGAACCCAGTAATTGCTCAAAAAGTAATCAATTATTTTCAGCCGAAAGACAATTTTCAATTATTGACAAAAAAGGAAATAGAAGTATTGTCTCAGTTAGCTCAAGGGCTCAGTTATAAGATGGTTGCCGACAAGTTAGGAATAAGTTATTCAACTGTAAATACCCATTCAAAAAGAATTTACGAAAAACTCCACATTTCATCATTAGGAGAAGCCATAGCTTGGTATTATAAAAATATCTAAATTTAAATTCATCACTTTATCTAGGGATTTTATCCTGTTTTATTATAAGATTATTTTGACAACATGATGTTGAATGATGATTGCGTACTCAAAAATTACCTACAAGGGGGTATAGTGAGGTTTGTTTTAAATATCACTTTTGTAAACAAAATAATGTATAAATAGAAGTGAAATATTTAATTTGCATACTAATTTCTCTTTTTGCATTTACAATCAATGTAAATGCTCAAGAAAAAAAAACTAAGCCAAAGCTAAAGTTTAAAATAACCGGTTCATTTGGTTTATATGGAGATTTCTATAAAATGAAATCTGATACGGTAGGTGCAATTGCACCAAGAAGACCAGCTTTTTTAGGCAGAGCAGTGGCTAATACTACATTTTCTTATGGAAAATTCTCATTGCCATTTACCATGTCTATGTCTTCTACTCAAAGATCCCCAGTTATATCCACTCCTTCAATTCCTACAGGAAATTTTTTCAAGGATTTCAAAAATAATATAACTAATCCATTAAATAGAATAGGAATTGCCCCAAAATATAAATGGGCTCAGTTACTTTTAGGTTCGCAAATTCCTGCATATTCAGAGTTAAGTGTAGGTGATATTTCTGTTTTCGGGGCTGGTATAGCTTTGACACCAGGTAAATTTCGTTTTTCTGCATTTGCAGGTAAATCTCAAACGGCCATTAATCCAGATTCAGCAAGAGGAATTGCTGGTGTATATGCACGTAAAATTTATTCAGTAAAAATAGGGGTGGGACATGAGGATTCTAGTCATATTTATTTAATTGGAAGTAAATTAAATGACGATACTAACTCCATAAACTTACATCCTGTTTCACTATTGCCCCAAGCAGGTTTTTTGTCGAGTCTAGATTTTAGAATCAATATGGGAAAGAAAGTGTATTTTAAAGGTGAAATTGCAGGTTCGGCCTTTACGAGAAATCAGTATTCTAGCGAAGTTGCCAATTTTAACCCCCAATTGCCTCGTTCACTTTTTATAACACGATTAAGCAGTCGTTTAGATTATGCAAGTATTCTTACATTAGGAAAAGAAGGGAAAATTTTTGGAATAAAAACTACTGGAAAGTATTATGGAGATGGATTTGTTCCAATGGGCTATCCATTTTTACAAACTGATAGGGCAGAAATAACTATTGATCCTAAATTAACTTTGAAAAAGGGAAAAATCAGTTTAAGCGGTGCCATTGGAAAAAGAATCAATAATTTATCGGGAATTAGGGGCACTACTACAGCACAAACCATTGGAAATGCCAATATGAATATTCAGTTTAGTGATGCTTTTTCATTGGCTGCCAATTTTTCTAACTTTGGTATTAGAAATAACCAAACCAACGACACGTTAAAAGTTGAAATGGTAACTAACTCATGGAGTGTTTCTCCCAATTATACGTATTCAAATGATGCTAGTTCGCACAATTTTATGTTCATGTATGCACAAAATACTTTTGCCGATTTCAATACCATAACAGGTGCTTTGAACAATAATGATGCAATTAATGGCGTATTTTCTTATTCCATAACAATGCTTAAAAATCCGTTGAGTATTAGTACTATTATAAGCTATTTTGATAATAATACTTCTTTTGGAAAACTACAAACCAATTCTGCAAACCTATCAGCTGGTTATTCTTTTTTAAAGAAAAAATTAAAAACCACCTTGGGCTTAACATTGGCTGATAATAAATTTAACAACGTAGCCAATGGCTTTCAAACAATGTTGAGTAGCGGAATAAAATACACTTTGAAAAAGAAAATAAACTTTGGATTAAATGGTTCTATTAATCTTTATAAATATGGTGCAGCAAAGCCAGGGATTTCATATAAAGAAAACCTTTTAAGAACTTCAATTACATATCAATTTTAATATAAATAATAAATATTTT
>CAYVDH010000265.1:0-3621 GCA_964450355.1 uncultured Flavobacteriaceae bacterium | reverse complement strand
TCAAAATTACTGTCAATATTTTCATATGCGTTGTCTTTTAAAATGAGTGCTAACGGTCTGCACCTACCCGAAGGGCGGGACAGAAGCAGCAATTGTAATAAGATGTAAAACTATAAAATAAATACAATTTATCCAAATATAATCAGAAATTCCGCCTTTCGGGTAGGTGTTGTTAGCACTTGTTTTTTACTTCGAAAGTTCATCAATTTCTTCTTTAGTTAAGTGTCCGATTATATTCAGTTTTATTTTTTTTGATTTCGGGTCAAATTTAACTTCAATTTTTTCTCCGTGAAGAAAGTGAAACCAAACCTGGTCTAAAACATAACTATCCTGTCCGAGCCAAAGACTTAAATAATCTTTTTTATCATTTTTATATACATATTCGTCTGAAAAGTATTTCGTCTCTACAATCTGAATTTTACAAGGTTTGAATAAGCACATTGCGGATTCGTCAGCATATGTTGTCTTTGTAGAATCAATTTTTATTGTGTCAGAATTATGTTCACAAACAACAAATCCTAAATCTCTGTCAGTTTTATTTTTAAAAGTTACTGTCCCACGATTTGCGTTCTGTCTTGCTTGTAAAATAAACGCTGCACAACAACAACCTGGTCTTAATACATATTCTTGTCCGCTTTGAAATTTGGTTAAAAAGTTCAATGTGTCTTTTCCAATTATAGCGGTGCAATTGTCAAAATTGTCGTTTAGTTTAAGCGTCTTTACTATGGTATCTTTCCCCAAAAACTTAGTTCCATTAATGTCAAAGTATATACTGTCAAACTTTTCATAACTATTGTCAAAAAACAGTCTTTCAATTTTGATTGTTGCAGTCTGTCCGAAACTGTTTAGAAACGTCCCGATTGTCAATATTAATATGTAGATTATTTTTTGCAATGTCGTCTTTTAAAATGAGTGCTAACGTTTTGCAGCTATAAGAAGTTGGCGATTTCGAAGTACTAAACTGTCTGCTAGCACGGAACTTGATACGAAGTACAAAGCTTCATTTAACCACTGAACCGCCAATTTATTATAGGTGCTGTTAGCACCAGTTTTTATTCTTCGTGGGTGTCTAATTTCCATTTTTTGTCGGCCCTTATTTTTTTCCAGTCCCAATATGTTTCATAAAATTTATCGTGTAACCAATCGTCAACAGGTTCAGAATTTTCATTTTGCTCTTCGTCTATAACTTTTAATCCAGTCCAATCGTCATTATCATTTTTAGGAAAACCTGTTCCATCAAACAAGTTCAGCATATTGAAAACAACACCCGCTGAATTGTCAACAATTACTTTTCTTAAAGCACTTTTTAAATGCTCGTTATTGTCAAGTTTTTTAAGTTCGTTTATTTCCAATTCGTTTAATCCGCAATTTGGTGGGTAAGTCAAAAAATCAAACTCTTTTTTGTCAAGAATATTGGTTACCAATGTGTCTGCATACTCTTCTATATCTTGATGTGTGTCAAGCAAGAGGGTTTGGGCATTTTTGTTAGATAAGTTCATTGTCATTTTTGCATTATGTCCAAATAAAATCTTTTGCTTTTTGACTTTCAGAGTCAAACCATTCTTCGGCAATTTCTTGGAACATTGGTTGTCCCTTTTTGTCGGTTCTTGTTTGGATTAAGTCACCAACAGGTGCACCGTGTAAATATCTCAGTCGTCCAGTTGAGTCAAACTTGATTTTTCCGTCATTAAGTAACGATTCAAATTTTGGGAAATTCTTGATATTGTCTTTCGTTATTCTAATTCTGTCCATTGTTTGTTGATGTCGTTCTAAAATTGGTGCTAACGGTCTGCACCTACCCGAAGGGCGGGACAGGAGCAACAATTGTAATAAGATGTAAAACTATAAAATAAATACAATTTATCCAAATACAATCAGAAATTCCGCCTTTCGGGTAGGTGTTGTTAGTGGCTGATCTTTTTTCATTCGTCAAATTTAATTGCATTATTTATGTTTATCTCCCAATTATTAATATCTGATATTGTTTTCTCAAACTCTTTAATTTAATGTTTGTTTTGTCGGCAATGTCCAATTTGTCGAACTAACGAAATAAAAAATGGGTCAGTTTATTATTAATTCAACAACGACAGTTTTTCTATTTTTAATTATGTTTAAAATTTCACTTTGTTCATATGATTTGATGAGCATACCTACTTTCTGTTGTCCTTTATTCTTTAATTTGTTTGAATTGTGAAGATTATAATAGGTATTCTCAAAGTTTATAGTTGTACAGTCAGAAAGTATTTTTTATTTTACTTCTTCTTTGTTTCGCCTAATTTTTTTAAGCAATAATTTGATTTTTCTATCAAGTTCATCTTGTCGGCAGAGTCAACAAGTCCAAGCCAAAAGTCTTCAGAAAAATAATGTTCTGTTTCCTCAGCGAGTTCAATTAAGCTATCAAGAGCAAGTTCCCATTCATTGTTTTCTAAAAACTCAACACAATAAATAAACTGTATGTGAGACTTATAAAAGTCGGGCATATTTTCAACTAAGCGTCTTAAGTTCTGCTCAGGAGTGAAGTCTATTTTTTCTTGTCTTTTTAAAAAGTTGAAAAGTTTCACTTTCGTCAATTAGATTAGCCACTAACGGTCTGCACCTACCCGAAGGGCGGGACAGGAGCAGTAATTGTAATAAGATGTAAAACTATAAAATAAATACAATTTATCCAAACACAATCAGAAATTCCGCCTTTCGGGTAGGTGTTGTTAGGCACTGGCTGCTTATTTTTTTCCTCCGAATAGTCTCGATAGAAAACCTTGATTAACTTTTTTCTCTACAATCCAAATTGGTTCGTCAGTCGGTCTTATAATTTTTGTTTTGGGTCCTGATTTGCCCCACGGAAATCCTGTTTTTATTGGTTTATCGGTCAAGTCCGCTACTAAAAACATTTCTGGTAATTCAACTTGTCCGTTTTCAAAGTCATAGTCCTTTTCATTTTTTTCCATTATTCCGACTTTTTCGCTCCAAATGTCCATTACGGTCTTTTCGTGAATAATGTCTAAGTTGGATTGATTTCCTTTTTGTCCGAATTCGTCAACATGTTTTATAAATTCAACTAAGTTTTCAGAGTGTTTTACAATTACAGCTGGGTCGTGACAGGCATAATAAACTGAATTCCAACTTCCATTGGAGTCAATATCTAAAATCCAAAAATTCCCAAATCCATCTACGGCAAGTTGAATTGAGTTGGGAAACATTTCTTCAAACCCAAAATGTCCATAAGAATCAAAACGGATTTCCTCGAGTCCAAGGAATTCAAAACCTTTGCTAAATCTAAGTAGTTCTTCAATTTCATTGGGTAGGTTGTTTTTCGGAAGTTGACTTTTCAGGTTTTCTATATCGCTTTCAGTCATTCCGACCAACAATTCTACTTTAAACAAATCTCCATCTTCCGATTCGTATTGGTTAGAAAGAATTGATTCCAATTGTTGTTTCGGTGTCATTTCTGTTCGTGTTGTTTTAGCTTGTGCCTAACGGTCTGCAACTACCCGAAGGGCGGGACAGAAGCAGCAATTGTAATAAGATGTAAAACTATAAAATAAATACAATTTATCCAAATACAATCTGAAATTCCGCCTTTCGGGTAGGTGTTGTTACCAGCTGGGCATTCTATCATTTGTT
>CAYVDH010000264.1:0-3627 GCA_964450355.1 uncultured Flavobacteriaceae bacterium | reverse complement strand
TAACTCATTATTTTAATTTTAATTCTTCTAAATTAGTTGAATTGCCATTAAAGAAAAGTATTAACGAATTAGGCAATTATTTGTTATTCCCAGATTTTAGTCAATTGAATAATTATCAATTATGGATTTTAGGTCTTAAAATAGCTATAGTAGCATCTCTTGAAACCTTATTGTCTATAGAGGCAGCAGATAAATTAGATCCTCACAAAAGAAATACCAGTAAAAATAAAGAATTATTTGCTCAAGGTGTTGGAAATACGCTATCAGGATTAATAGGAGGGTTGCCAATTACTTCGGTAGTAGTTAGGACCAATGCAAATGTTGTGTCTGGAGCTCAAACAAAATTATCGACAATATTGCATGGAGCTTGGTTGTTGTTAGGATTGTTGTTGATACCAGGCGTATTGAATTTAATTCCATTGTCTAGTTTAGCCATAGTATTGATTTTTGTAGGGTTAAAATTGTGTTCATTTTCTGTATTTAAAGAAATGTATCAAAGAGGTTGGTTGCAATTTCTACCTTTTATATTTACTGTTATTATTATCATTTTTACAGATCTATTAATTGGTATATTGGCAGGTATTATCATAGGATTTATTTTTACAATCTTGTCAAATTTTAAAAGTGCTGTGTCATGTGTGAATCAAAATAAAAACTACTTAATAAGATTTAAAAAAGATGTGACATTTTTAAATAAAATTCAAGTTGAAAAAATATTAGAAAACATCCCCAAGGATAGTTATGTTTTAATAGATGCAAGTATTTGTAAGTTTATCGATTGGGACATAGTTGAGATGATTAATGATTTTATTCAATATGCTCATGATTATAAAATAAAAGTAGAAGTAAAATCCAACAAGTATTTAGTGAATTTAGAGTCTATTTCGTTGGATATAAAAAATTAAAAAAATGAAAAGATACGAATTGTTGTTATTAGAAAACAAAGCATGGGCTTTAGATAAGGTAGAAGAAGATCCTGATTTTTTTGTTGACACATCAAAGGGGCAGGCTCCTCAATTCTTATGGATAGGATGCAGTGATAGTCGTGTTCCCGCAGAAGACATAACGAATTCATCACCAGGGTCAATGTTTGTACATAGAAATATAGCAAATCAGGCTTTAATACACGATGAAAATTTTTTAAGTGTTCTTGAGTTTTCTGTCAATGTGTTGAATATAAATCACATCATAGTATGTGGTCATTATGAATGTGGAGGTGTAAAAGCAGCCATAGCCGACTATTCTGTAGGACATGTAGGAAAATGGTTAAATGGGATAAAACTCATGTTGAAAAATGAAAATGAAACTTTAATTCAATACAAGGACAATGAAAGATTGGATAAAGCTGTGGAGTTAAATGTAATCAATCAAATAAATAACATAGCAGAAACTACCATAATTAAAAATGCGAAAGAAAATGGAAGAACCATAGTTCTACACGGGTTGGTGTATGATTTAAAAACAGGATTATTAAAAGATTTGATATTGAAATAATGACTTGTTAGTCCCAGTTCATTGATTTTAACAATTGTTGTTTAACAGACTCATTGACATTATACAAAGGCAAGCGAACATGAGTATCACAAATATTTAAAGCCTTCAAAATTTCCTTAATTCCGCCTGGGCTTCCATCTGCAAATATCAGATTCATTGCGTCTAAAAGTTGATAATGCAATTTTCTAGCATCTTCTATTTTGTTTTCAAGGGATAAAGATACCATTGTACTGAATTCTTTGGGAAATGCATTGCAAATAACACTAATCACTCCATCCATTCCAAGAGATATAAATGGCAAGGTGAAAGCATCATCGCCACTTATAACTGAAAAATTTGCAGGTTTGTTTTTGATGATCTCCATGCATTGGTTGAAGTTTCCGCTAGCTTCTTTAGTGCCAAGAATGTTTGGGTGTTCAGCTAGTTTTAGAGTAGTTTCTATAGAAATATTACTTCCTGTTCTACCTGGTACATTATAGAGGATGATAGGGAGTGAAGATGCGTCTGCCAGAGCATTGTAATGGTATTCAATTCCTTTTTGATTTGGTTTATTGTAATAGGGGCTAACACTGAGAATGGCAGTAAAACCATCTAGATTTTGTTTTTTAAGTTGTTCAACAATTTCAGGGGTGTTATTGCCTCCAATACCAAGAACAAGAGGCAGTTGGTTGTTGTTGGTTGATTTAATGCAATCAATGATAGCTAGTTTTTCAGAGGGAGAGATGGTAGGGGATTCACCAGTAGTTCCCATGATGACTAAATAATTAGTACCATTAGAAATCTGGTGATTTACTAGTTTTTCGAGGGCAGAGAAATCAATTTCATTTTTATTATTGAATGGAGTGATGAGGGCTACTCCTGTACCGGTTAATTTTTGAGCAAATGAATGGGACATTATTTAGATATTTTTTTTAAAGTTTTTCCAATTTCAATGAGGTAATTTTCGCAAAGGTCAACACCATTAGGTTTGATAAGCATTTCGTACAAAGAATTATAAAGGTTATTTGAATTATATACACCTATTCTGAATTTAGCTTTAGAAAGGGCGCAGATGGTATGAATGAATTTGTTGTCATCAAGGCAACCGTTAATAAGTAGGTCGAATGATTGATTGATGAGGTTTATTAATGAGCTTGATTTGGGTTTGTCAAACAAGTTGAAATCACCTTTACAGCAAAGTTGGTGTAATTCATTGGGTTGCATATCAGGACTTAATTTTTTAATTGGATGAAAAGCTAGAAAGGTAATGTTTATGCCTTTTTTTCTGAGTTCATGACCAAAAGTTTTAAGTTCTTCAATGTCTTCTTTACTTTGATTAGCAAACCACAAAATAACAGCCGATTTAATCTGGTCAAAAGGCATGGATGCTCTTATGGAAGAGTTTTTTGTAGATGTTTTTATTAATTGCTTTACGTTCAAAATTCAAGTTCAAAATTAGGGGAAAAAAGTTTTTTTTTGAAATTTTGCATAAAAAGAATTCTACATAATCTTATTTTTGTCATTTATAATATGAGATTTTTTTATTTAACTTATCGTAAATTGTTGCAATTATTGATACTTAAGCCTATTATAACTAATAGACCTGACAAATTTGAGATTATTGGAAATGATTATGGATTTATGATTGTGCCCAAAGGCCTTTTAAATAACCATTCAAATGTTTTATCTTTTGGAGTAGGAGAGGATATGGAAGCCGAAATTGATTTAGTTGATAAATACAATTCAAATGTTTTTTTATTTGACCCAACAGAGTTATCTGTCAAATATTATAATGAGACAATTGAGATGTTAAAGAATAATAATAAAATGGGAGTAGTTAACAAATTTAAATTTGAACCAATTGCTTTATGGAACAATGACGGATTTGTAAAATTTTATAAACCAAAAGAAGAAGGGCATGTTTCTCATTCAATAAATAATATAGAGTCTTCTAATAATTTCACTGAAGTTGTTTGTAAAAAAATGAGTTCTATTCTAAAAAAATATAATTTATTGAAAATAGATTACGTTAAGTTAGATATTGAAGGTGCAGAATTTGATGTTGTGAAAAATATCATTGAAGATAAAATTGAATTTAAATCAATTTATCTAGAACTCCATTATAATAAAAAAATCAATTTGTATAAGAATGTT
>CAYVDH010000263.1:0-3630 GCA_964450355.1 uncultured Flavobacteriaceae bacterium | reverse complement strand
GCATGTTTAATGGCATTTTGAGCAATCTCAACCGGATTTTTATTTTCCGGTTCAGAATAGACCTCAACGCCTATTTGTCCTCCCACCACATGCAACTGGTTAATTGCTGCAGGACGATAAATATCACACGCTACTAAAAGCGGTTTTTTTCCTTTTTTTGTTTTTAGAAAATTGGCTAATTTACCCGAAAAAGTCGTTTTACCTGAACCTTGCAAACCTGACATCAAAATAACTGTCGGGTTTCCGGAAAGGTTGATTCCTACTTCAGAACCACCCATTAATTCGGTTAATTCGTCTTTTACCAATTTCACCATTAACTGCCCCGGCTGTAACGAGGTCAATACGTTTTGACCGATGGCCTTTTCTTTAACGGTAGTGGTAAAATCTTTAGCAATCTTAAAATTCACATCGGCATCTAACAACGCTCGACGCACTTCTTTCAAAGTATCAGCTACGTTTACTTCGGTAATTTTACCGTGACCTTTTAATATATGAAGAGCTTTATCTAATTTATCGCTTAAATTACTGAACATAAATCTGATTTTCTTTTAATGAAGTGCAAAGATAACACAAAGCAAATAAGCATCAAAAAATGAGGAGAAGTAATTTTTTTTAAAAAATAGGTAGGGTAAACAGAAAGTTGATTGTTTTATGGGTATACAACAAAATTTTACACACTATGAAAAACAAAAAAATTCTTTTAGGCCTGTTAGCAGGAATCGTAATGGTTTCATGTTCCAATGATGAAAATGAAACATCAAATGGAAATGACAATTTAAGAATTGTAGCCAAAGCTTCTTATTCAGGCAATACCGGCAGAATGGAAAATACGGTGAGCATTTCTGAATTTAAAATTAATTTGAAAGAAATTGAATTTGAATTGGATGATGATTTTTATGATGATGACGATGATGATTATGGCGATGGATTTTATGGTGATGATGATGAGTTTGAATTGAGCGGACCGTTTGAATTGGATTTGTTGAGTGGACAAACCACCATTACTTCTATCAATATTCCAAATGGAGTGTATGAAGAAGTGGAATTCAAAATGGCAAAAAACACCAATTCAAACAGTGAACTATTCAACAAATCCGTTTTGATTAAAGGAACTATTGGTTCTACCCCATTCATCTTTTGGCACAACATTGATGAGGATTTTGAAATTGACTACGAAGATGCCGGGCAAAACTTGGTCATTTCTGATAACTCTGCCACTTTAGTGATTAATTTCAACCTTGATGCTGTGTTAGCCAACGTTGACTTGTCTAACGCAACCGATGATAACGGTGACGGCTTAATCGAAATTAGTCCAACTGATAATGATGGAAACCGTAGCTTAGCCAACACCATCAAAAATAAAATTAAAGAGTACACCGATCTATTAGACGATTAAAGTTAGTTAGTTTCCAAATACCACTTTTAACCTACTATGCGTAAAAAAGCTGCACGAAAATGCAGCTTTTTTTTTGTTTTATTGTTTAATCAACTTTTGTTGATATCGTTTCCCATGTTGATTAACAATCGTTATGATATAAATTCCCTTTGAAATACCCGACAAATACAAACTGGTCGACAACCCGAAAAAATCTCCTTCATAAATTAATTTACCATACAAATCATAAATAAATACATTTTTTATTGTTTCATCATTTTCATTCAAAATATCAATTCTTGATGCAAATGGATTTGGAGAAATGAAAAAGGTAGAAGAATCAAAAAGTGATACATTCAATGGGCTTTGACCTAATTTGGCTGTTGTTCCTCCTACTACATAAACAGAGTTATCAGTATCTATAACAAATGAACTGGCTTGACTACTGCCCGAAACTAAACCTACCCAACCATTTGTTCCGTCAACATTTATTTTACATATAGCCATGTTGAACAGATTTCCGGCAGATAAATAGGCATTGTTGTCAGCATCAAGTTTTAATTGACCATGCAGAAGTAGCACTTCCGGACCATCAGCATTTAGATTTTGCCAAAGTACAGCACCTTCAGAAGTATATTTCATAAAGGCAGCTCCACCTGTTCCTGAATTGGGAAAGCCACTAATAATAGGTTGGTGGTCTGAACCTACTTCTACCTTACTTCCTGCCATAACATTAGTATGTGACCAAATAGAAACGCCACTCGTATCCAATTTTTCAAGTATACTTCCGGCGTTAGAACCTACATTCTCTCCATTAATGATATAACTATTCCCAAAAGCATCACCGGCAAGATCACCAACAGTTGGACTGGTTATTCCTGTTTTACTCCAAAGCAAAGTACCTCCAGTGCTTAATTTCAAATATCCATTAATTATTCCTGTTATTCCTCTTCCTGAAACCACCAATGCATTATCCGGTGTAAATTTACAGTTGATTGGTGAACCAATTCCGTTAACATCATAATATGTCCATAGTGTTTCACCATTCGAATTGAACTTTTTAACTCTGGTAACCATTCCATTTGGACCCATTCCTAAACCTAACACGTAGATATTATCGGATGAATCAACCAAAATTTTCCTAGTTGAGGAACCTTCAAAAGAAGATTCATAAACCACACGCCACAATAACTCTCCCTCAGAATTATACTTCATTAAAAGGCAAGCAGCATTCACCGGATTAGAATACCCCGAACGTATGGTCCCGGATACAATGCAATTATTCTGACTGTCAGTTGCTATCCATGTAGCCACTTCATGTCGCGTATTGTCGGTATTGTCATACGTTGAACTCCACAAAACAGTACCGGATGAATTTCGTTTGGTTAACGTAATGTCACCGGCAGGATTATAATCCCAATTAGCAGAATACACTTCATGTAATGAATTAACCGCAACTGAAACTCCACCCGGATAATTCGACCATTCCACATTTACTTGTGCCTGTGTAGCAATTGAAATGAAAAATAATAGTTGTAAAAATCTTTTCACGACTTTTTATTTTTAACCGAACAAGTATTTATACCTAATAATGGATAAAAAGGACAAAAGCTGATTAAACTTGTAATGATTAACACAATAGCAAAAACTAAAAACACTATACCTAAAACACCAGTAACGGTATTGGTTAGATAAAGTGTACCTAATACTACTGCTAAAATAACACGGATTAATTTGTCTGTGGTTCCTACATTTGATTTCATACGATTTTGATTTTAATTGGTTTACATCTGTAAAGGTAAATCAACTAAAATCAAAAAAATGTGACCAAAGTCACACCTATAAAATTTCGATACCTTTTGAAGACTGAAGCACTTTAGATTCTGCTTCTAATTTCTTTAAAACTCGTGTAATAACTTCCCTAGAAGTACCCATTTCAAAAGCAATATCTTTATGAGAAAGAGAAATAACGGGAGAGTTCAACAATTCTTTTTTTTCCTTTAAGTAGGCATATAAACGAGCATCTAACCGATCAAACAACACATGGTTAAGTGTATTGATTAAATCAAAATACCGTTCATTAAACAAATTGAAGTACATGGCGTTAAAAGAAGGATATTTTTTTATCCAATCTTGAACTTTGTGAGCGGGTAATAACAGAATTTCACTGTCTTCTTCTGTTTTAGCAAAAAAAGTACTTGGCTCATTTTTTTTACTGACTATAAACGATAACACACGACTCTCGGACGGTTGAA
>CAYVDH010000262.1:0-3642 GCA_964450355.1 uncultured Flavobacteriaceae bacterium | reverse complement strand
GTTGGTCGTAGGCATACAAATATTCTGCGGCTATGTGATTGCCCTTAAGCTGACCTATTCCTGCTCTCACAACAGCAATGTTTCTGTCGTATATTGGTTTGGTGTTAGCAAATGGTCCAGTGAATTGTTTGGTGGTTTTACCAGCGGTGATGTCGTAGAAGTAGTTGTTTTGATTCACTCCAAGGTCTATTCCTTTGATTGAAGAAGCAAATAAAGTGAACTCGCTGTAAACAGGATTTACAACACCAATACCAAACCTATCTACAGCCAAAATTTGTTGTAAAAACCCATTTCCAGGCACTTGTTCTTTAGCTAATTTTCTAAGGTCATCAGGATTGCGCATGCCACTGGCTTTGTTCAATAATTTGGCTGAATCCAATTGTCTAAGTTCATTTATTTGTTCTTTTTTTTGTTTTAACTCTTGGAGTTTTTCTTGCATACGCAGGTATCTAGCCAGTTGGGCAGTATCTGCTTTGCCTAGTACTTTTCCTTTGGCATTAAATACTGAATCGTTGGCTTGTTTTTGGTAATGCAAAATGATAGAATCTTGTTTGTGTTTGAGTTCTTGTTCTATTTTTAATTTTTCTTCTTCAGAGGCGTTTCTTAGTTTTTCTTCGGCTATTTGTTTTTGTTCTTCTAAATACTGTTTTGATTTGGCTTTGGCTTGTTCTTCGATGGATTTTTGCAATTGGTCCACATCAGGAATTTGAGCTTTAAGGGCATTGAGTTCATTTTCGTAGCGCTGAGTTTCCAAGGCATTTTTTTGCAAATCAAATTGTCTAAGGCGGTCTAATTTTTTGGCTTCATCAATTTGTTTTTGCATTTCTGTAGCTGCTTTTTGTCTGATGGCATTGACATCGAGGCGAAAGCTAAAGAAATCGCTTTTGTATGAGTTGTTGTTTTCTGTGGTGAGAAAAAAGTTGGATTTAAAAGGCAAACCTAAAAGGGTAATGGTAGGTGATAGATACAAGCGACTATACACCATTTCGTTTCTCATAAGTGGATTTTGAGCCGTGGTGGCATAGTTTTCAGAGCGTATTTCACCAGAGAAACCTATCAAATGACCTTTTTTATTCCAGGGCATGTTGGCTTTTTGTGCCAGGGTTTTGAATTTAGATTTTTGGGTATTGAGTTGAGAGTTTGCTTGGTTTTTAACAGAAGAAATGGCTTGTTTTCTGGCGTTGCTATCCACTTTACTTAATGCCTTGTTCTTTTGAGATTGAACCTGTTGTTTATATTTAGTAGAATCTTTTAAGATGTTATTTTTTTTCTCTGAGGCAAGTTTTTCAAATTCTTTTTTCTTGTTAGACAATTGAGAATCCAGAGCAGCTTGATTTTCTTTGGCTTTGAGTTTTAACAAAGAATCATTGGGCAGGGTTTTGTTTTGCGCCCATGACACTGTGCTGAATAACACCAAAAAAACTGACAATATAATGGCTTTATAGCTCATTTATAAGAATTTAATCAAAGGTAAAACATTGGGTTTACAAAAAAAAGAACTTTTTTAAAAACGGTCGATTTTCTTTAAAAACGGCAATTTGATTTTAAATCTATATGTTTTTAAAAATTGCTTATTCTTATTACAAATGAATTATTCGATTTTTATCAAAGAGTGATTCTTAATTGTAAATTTGTTATTCTTTAACAATCTTGATTACTTCAGAACTATTGTTATAGTTAATACGAATGAAGAATGAACCTATTGGCAAATTCCTAATATCTATGCTTTGATTATCACTTGAGTTACCTTCATTAAATAAACGACCGTAAATATCAATTATTTGCCAAGTATAATGTTCATCATTAGGACTTAAAATATTGATGTTTTGACTTGCAGGATTTGGATATACTTTCCATCCTAATTTTGTCAAATTTTGCAATCCTACATTATCCTCTATTGTTACAAATATGGAATCAGAACCTATACAACCATATCCATTTGTTACAGTTACCTTGTATGATTTTTTACCCAATGGAGTTGCACTACCATCTATTATCAAAGTTTGAGCTGTAGTTCCGTTGCTCCACAAATATGAAGTGCCAATTCCTGCATTTAATGTTAATGATTTATTCTTTTTTATTGTAGTATCATTTCCTAAGTTTGGGTTTGGTGACGGGTATTGACTTACTTTTACAACTATACTTGTATCTTCTAATAAACAATCTGGTTGTTTTACTATTAAACGAAACAATCCTGAATCAGGTAAAGTGCTTGAATAATTCAATTGGTTGGCACCTGAAATGTTTACCCATACATTAATATTATTTTTCCTTTGCCAATAATACTGCAAATTCATGCCACAGTCTGCTGCTCCAGAAAGTGTATAAGGTGTGCCAATACAACCCGCTTTATCTTGAGGTTCGGATGAAATTTCAGCTAATTTCTTTTTAGCCTCAAACTCATAAGGACCAATATCTACTGTATTACATTTTATTCGAGGTTTTCCATCAAAATCCGTTATATTGGCTAAATTACTATAGGCGTTGTTTAATCCAGCATTATAAGCAAGTGATGTTTGTGAACAAGAGTTAATCAGATGAAAATCTACATTATCTGTATTTACATCTGGGCCATAATCAGTTGGTGGATTTACAAATAATGGATTTGATGAAATTATATTTTGAATAGTAAGAACTATTGGATTTGGTCGTGTGCCTCCTTGCTCCGAATACCAATCAATCGTAGAATCTGTATTTCCATTCATAATACAATTAGAAACTTCATTTGTTCTAACACCTTCATTTAATATATGTTCTAATTTTCTTAGACCATTAAAATTATTCCAAAATATACAATTTCTATAAACTCCAGAAGTAGATGATTGGTTCAAGCAATTAGCTATTGCAGAATAATAAGTACCAGATAAAGTGAACATATATTGCTGATCTAACCATATAGTGTCAGTATTACCTAAACCGTTATAAGCATATAAGTCATTAATACTATAAAAATCATTTGAAGCTGATTTTGCAGCGTAAATATTTGCCCATAGATTATTGTAATATAAATTATTAATTGAATAAATTTGACAATTAACTATACTTTCTAAGCAACCAGAATAATTGTTTTTAAATATATTATTGATAATATAAAATAATTTATCATTTGCTCTTCCATATAAATAAACAGCACTTCTTGATATATTTTTTTCAAAAACATTATTTTTAATTATCAATGAATCATTGGAACTAAAGGTTGTAAGTGAAATACAAGAAGCCTCTCCATATCCTGTAGTTGAGTTTGCTGCTCTATTATTTTTAAATTGGCAACCATCTATTACAATCTTCATATTTCCTTTTGTATATGAATTATCTCCATTAAATGAAATACATCCATATCTACCTGAAAAATTGTTTGTAAATTTACAACCCTTGATAAAAATCTTTCCATTTTTCCTAAAATATATATCTATACCTGCGCCTTTTAAAGCACAATTATTATTAATAAATTCACAATTAATAATTTCTACTTTTAAATTAGGGTTTGATAAATCAGATAAACCAATTATACCACCCGAACCTAAACCATCAACTTGATAATTATCAAAACTGCTGTAAGGATTTGAAACATAGTTATTTTCAAATTTACAATTAGTAACTTTAGCTGATGACGCAATTCCAAGAGGGCCACCAATACCATTT
>CAYVDH010000261.1:0-3663 GCA_964450355.1 uncultured Flavobacteriaceae bacterium | reverse complement strand
GGGATTACCCTCTTGATTTATCAATCAAAATTCCTAATGCGTAATCTGGGTTTAAACAGACTTGCACATTAGCGGCAACAGCAGAATCTGTTACTGTAACTGCTTTTGTTAATAAAGGGGAAAATAACATCAATGTCATACCCAGTAATTTGTAAAGTTTAATTGTCATTATATTTTTGTTATATTATTTTTTTTAAAGTTTTGTTTTTTTTCCAATCATTTTAAACACATTTTGTTTGATATTAGAGGATAGTGGTATTATATTATTCTCTTTCATTACCAAATTGCTTTTCTTATTTTCACCTTTTTTTAAGTGTTCAATATGTTCTTTATTGATGATTATCGAGCGGCTAATTCGCAAGAAAATTTCTTCATTTAAATATTTACTTAACATGGCTAAATTTTTAGCACATCTTATACTACGTCCATTTGTACATTCTATAGTTGAATATGCTCCATTTGCTTTTATCAGAATGATTTCAGAAGGCTTTAAATACATGGTTTTTTGATGTGTATTTATTGTCAAACTTTTTTCATCATCTACTTTTATAGATGTTGAAAGTTGTTGTTTCTTATTTAATAATGATTCTTTATTTATATTGTTTTGATACCTATTGATTAAATTTCTTAAGTCTTTAATTGAAATAGGTTTAGTTAAATAATCAAATGCATTTAAACGGATAGCATTTATTGCTTTATCAGGATTACCAGTAAAAAAAACAATTTTAAAATCATAATTATTCCCAATTAATTCAGCAACTTCTAATCCATTAATCGTTTTCCCTAAATCAATATCTAAAAACAATAAATCAAACTTATTTTTAGAAAAAAATAAAAATGCCTCTTCTGAATTTATAAATGAAGCAATTATTTTTAAGTCTGAAAAATAACTGTCAATTATTTTTTGTAACGCAATTATTGATTCCTTATTATCATCTAAAATTACTATTTTAATCATTATTTATGTTTAATCATGTAGATTTTATTCCACAAAATAACATCCATAATGAGTTGAATTTTTATTGAAACAATGAATCTTACAGTTTTTTTATTGAACTAAACATGATTTTTATTTAATTTATTATCTATTTTGTAAAAAACAAATATTGATTCATTAAATAAATACAAATAGCCAATCCATAAGGATTAAGAATATTGAGATTATAAACAGTTTTTTAAAACTGTAAATTACTTCTAAATTGACAAATAAAATAAAAAACACTCCACCAAAGGCGGACATAGAATAATATCAAGTACCCTCAAAAGATTTTATAATGAAGTAATAACAGCGCTATTTCAAAGTATAAAATTGAGAAGATGCTGATATTACAGCATTTTTTATTAGTAATAGAATTTTAATGCGGATTCTGGGTTAAATTTTCCAAATTGTGGCATTTTTGTGAAAGTCATAAAAAAAAGACCTGAGAATTTTCTCAGGTCTTTTGAGTTTATTTTTATATCTGTATTAAGCTTGCGCTTTCGCTTCTTTAGTCTCTTCTTGTGGAGGTTTTGGAAGCAATACTTTTCTAGATAATCTAAGTTTGCCAGTTTTTTTGTCAATCTCTACCAATTTCACTTGAACAGTATCTCCTTCTTTGAAAATACCATCCATTTTAGAAATACGTTTCCAATCAATTTCACTGATGTGCAATAAACCATCTTTACCTGGTAAAATTTCAACAAATGCTCCAAATTCAACTATTGTTTTTACTTTACCTTCGTACACTGCTCCTACTTCTGGCACTGCAACAATTCCTTTAATGATTTTAATGGCAGCTTCCATACTTGCACCATCATTGCTCATAATCTCTACAATACCGTGATTATCTACTTCTGTAATTGAAATAGTAGCACCCGTATCTTTTTGAATTCCTTGAATTATTTTACCTCCTGGTCCTATTACCGCACCAATTTGGTCTTTATCTATCATCAATCTTTCTATTCTAGGAGTATGTGGTTTGTAATCTGCATTAGGTTGAGCAATGGTTTTATTCATTTCGTTTAATATATGAGCTCTTCCTTTTCTAGCTTGTTCTAAAGCTTCTTCAAGCATTTCCCATCTCAATCCATTGATTTTTATGTCCATTTGACAAGCAGTAATTCCATTAGCAGTACCTACTACTTTAAAATCCATATCACCAAGATGATCTTCGTCACCTAAAATATCAGTTAAAATAGAATACTTTCCAGTTTTTTCATCACTGATTAGTCCCATAGCAACTCCACTTACGCCACCTTTTACTTTTACACCTGCATCCATTAATGCTAAGCTACCAGCACATACTGTAGCCATACTGCTACTTCCGTTAGACTCAAGTATATCACTTACTATTCTTATTACGTATGGATTTTCTTCATCACTAGGCAAAGATTTTTTCAAACCTCTTAAAGCCAAATTACCATGTCCAATTTCTCTTCTGCTGGTTCCTCTGTTAGGACGAGCTTCGCCAGTAGAGAACGATGGGAAATTATAATGCAACATCAATCTGCTCATGCCAGATTGCATAGGAGCATCTAATAATTGTTCATCTAATTTTCCACCTAAAGTAACAGTAGTTACTGATTGGGTTTCACCACGAGTAAACACAGCAGATCCATGAGCTGCTGGCAAATATCCAATTTCTGACCATATTGGTCTTACTTCATCCAATTTTCTACCATCCAATCTGATTTGTTCATCAAGAATCATTTTACGCATGGCTTCTTTTTCAACATCGTGATAGTATTTTTTAGCTAAATAGGATTGTGCGGCTTTTTCTTCGTCTGTTAAACTATCAAGATATTCTGTTATAATAGCTTTGAACTTCTCGCTTCTTTCAGCTTTAGGAGCACCAGATTTAGCTACTTGATATACTTTATCATAGGTTAAATCCCATATTTTTTTTCTCAGTTCTTCATCATTAGTTTCGTGGCAATATTCACGAGCTGGTTTACGTCCACCTAATTGGTTACATAAATCCCATTGAGCTTGACATTGTAGTTTTATGGCATCATGACCAAATTTAACAGCTTCTAACATTTCTGCTTCTGATATTTCGCTGAATTCACCTTCTACCATGTTGATGTCTTTTTCTGTTCCAGAAACAATCATATCAAAAGTAGATTTCTCTAAATCTTGCAAAGATGGGTTAATCACTAATTTGCCATCAATTTTTCCAACTCTTACTTCAGAGATTGGACCTTGAAAAGGGATATCGCTAACCATCAAAGCAGCTGATGCAGCAAAACCTACTAAACAATCAGGAGGCATGTTTTTATCACTGCTCATTAGGGTAACCACCACTTGTGTGTCTGCATGGTAATCGTCTGGAAAAAGTGGACGAAGAGCACGGTCTATGATACGACAGATTAAAATTTCGTATTCAGTAGGTCTTGCTTCTCTGCGGAAAAAGCTTCCAGGAATGCGACCAACAGAGGCAAATTTCTCTTGGTAATCTACTGAAAGTGGAAGAAAATCCACATTTTCTTTTGCTTCTTTATTAGAAACAACAGTTGCTAGAATCATGGTATCGCCACATTTCAGCACTATGCTACCATCTGCTTGTTTGGCTAATACTCCAGTTTCTATTTCGATGTTTTGCCCTGAGGGCATTGTAATTAAGGATCTATATCCTTGAGGTTTATTACTCATAAGTATTTATATATTTTTTTATTTTTAAATTA
>CAYVDH010000260.1:0-3676 GCA_964450355.1 uncultured Flavobacteriaceae bacterium | reverse complement strand
TTTTGAATATATATATAAATATGTATTTATCTATGTACATTTGCCACATAAATACAATTATAACATGATTGGAAGAAATGAACAAAGCTCCGCAATGAAGGATGCCATCAAGGCAAATCACTCCTCTTTTATTGCTATTACAGGCAGAAGAAGAGTAGGTAAAACCTATTTGATTAGACAAGTATTTGAAAAAAACATCTGTTTTAGTATGACAGGAATACAAAATGCTACATTGCAAACTCAAATCAATCATTTTATTCAGAAACTAAAAGAACATCACAAAAACAAGTTATCAGTGGGGAAAATAATCAATTGGCAAGAAGCATTTATCCTATTAAAAAAACACCTCCAAAGTTTACCAAAGAAAAAAAAACAAGTCATTTTTATTGATGAATTGCCTTGGCTAGCCACTGCAAAATCGGGTTTTGTACAGTTGCTCGCCCATTTATGGAACGATTATTTATCAAAAGAAAATCATTTCATACTTGTTGTCTGTGGCTCGGCAACTTCATGGATTAAAGAAAAAATAATCAATGACAAAGGTGGATTTCATAACCGAGTGAATTTGCCACTACATTTAGAACCATTTACATTAGCAGAAACCAAAGAATTTTTATTGTCTAAAAACATTCAATTTACAGATACTGGCATTGCTGAAATATACATGGCAATGGGTGGATTACCGTATTATTTAGACCAAATAAAAAGAGGAGAAAGCCCTACAAAAGCAATAGAAAGACTTTGTTTTAGCAAAACTGGAATTTTAAAAAATGAATATTCAAATCTTTACAAAGCACTTTTCTCTCAATGGGAAAATCACGAAGCCATAGTCAAAGCACTTGCTAGTAAACAAAGTGGAATGACTAGAGATGAGCTAATTAAAAAATCAAAAGTTAGTGCTGGAGGACCATTCACACGCACCATACAAGACTTAATACAAAGTGGATTTGTTTCAGAAAACATTCCATTTGGCAGAAACAAAAGAGGTGTTGTTTATAGATTAATAGATGAATACACTGTGTTTTATTTTAAATTCATAAAAGGCAATGAGAAAAAGGAAACGGCTATTTGGCAACAAATTAGTAATACGCAAGCTTATAAAATATGGAAAGGATATAGTTTTGAAACCCTTTGCATGAAACATGTCAATGAGATAAAAACAGCATTAGGTATAAAAGCCGTTTATACTGAAACATCGAGTTACAGGAACATAGGCACAAAAACTGAACAAGGCTTTCAAATTGATTTAATCATAGACAGAAAGGATGCTGCCATCAATTTATGTGAATGTAAATTTTATGAAAGCAATTTTGAAATCAGCAAAAAATACGCCCAAGACATTAAAAACAGAAAGGCTAATTTTCAAATAGCAACAGGCACTAAAAAAATGTTAATCAACACCTTTATTTCCAATGAAAATATAGTGCAAAATGCTCACGCACTAGAGGTAGTAGATAGTTTTGTACACTTGAGTGAGTTGATGAAATAAAAAAATCCCCCAAAGAGTTGGGGGATTTTTTAAAGTAAAATTTAAGTTATATTACTTCTGAATAATCAATTTCCCAGATTCTATACCCAAATTAGTTTTTACTACAACAAAATACAAACCATTGTTAAATTGAGAAATATCAATGGTTTGATAATCTTTATTAATTATTGCTAATTCTTTTCCTTGCATATCATAAATAACTACTTGTTGGATAGTGTTTTTGGAGATGATGGATAATTGATTTGAAGCTGGGTTGGGGTAGATTTGAAAAGCGCTTTTTGAAATTTTCTTTATACTGGTGTTTTGAGAATTTGAAATACAAATATTATCTAAATCTCCTAATCCAGATTTACCATACGGATACCATTCCATACTACTTATAACTGATGTATTTAAACCAATAATACTTGCAGGGATTGTGAAATCGCCTGTAGTTCCAAACAACAATGAATGGGCATCATCTAAATATACATTAAGAACCAATGTGGTTGAATTTTTGCGTTCTAATTCTAGATAATGTTTTGTAGCTAATCCATTTCGAAAGGCTATAACATTGGGTGCTGTGGTAATCACCCCCGAATCTTTTGCATAGAGTTTATAAAATTGTTTTAATTCTCCATTTATAGAGTCTGTTTCAACAGTTACTGCAATGCCATCTAAAACCGCATTTGTAAGTACCAGAGCTGTTGTAGTTGCAGGAACGCCTCCAGTACTTGAAACTACATCACTGAAAAATGGATTTATTCTACTATTTAGCGATAATAAAACAGCATTTCTAGCATTTCTAACATCAAAAGTTGCTTTAAATTTACTATTATCAATATTTAAATTTGTTTGGTAAATAAATTGAAAATTATTGCTTAAAAGACCCTTCAAGACAAGATGTTGCCCATAAATCGGCACATTCCAACCAACAGAATGCGTAGAAGGTAAAACTGGGTCAACCCAATTTCCTCGAGAATTTGTATTAAAATTATCATACAAAACATCACATGAACTAGTATCTGGCCCGTTGCAGGGTAGACCAATTATGCCCATTTTGGCACTATCCCCTAATTTTCCATCTCCTCTTGCTCCATTAGAATAATAACCACAGGAAGATAAACTATTGTCATTATTTAGAAATAAAGTGTGTGAACCACTTGTGGAAATAGACAAAAAATCGAAAATACCATTATAAGTTGGAGCTTTAGAATCTGATACAGTTAACCAACCATAGGTATTGGAATTTAGCCCCCATGCATAAAGTGTTGTTAAGCTACCAATTGCATGCGTTTGACCAGAACCAGCAAATACATTGATCCAAGTTTGTGTTCCTATCTTAATAAAGATGTTTTTATCAACTAAAGTACCATCTCCTAATTGACCGTCTGAATTTAAACCCGTTGTAAATAAAAAACCATTATTATCTATATAAGCAGAATGATTATTCCCTGCTGAGATTTTATCAATCATTTGATCAGAAGTTCCGCAATTGATGCAAGTTGGAATATTAACATTCGTATTATTACTGGTTCCTAATTGCCCCTGTGCATTATTTCCAAACACATACAATCTACCTTTTGAAGTAAGTGCCATTGTATGTTGGTCTCCACAAGAAACTTCTACCCAAGTTTCACCAGATGATAAAATAGGGTTCGTAATTTGTGTGACTCCTATGGCCGATGTTGTTCCTGAAGTGCCTTGCCCCAATTGACCAGACGTACCAGTACCCCAACTAAATAATTGCCCTAAAGAATTGATAGCCATTGAATGTGTCCAACCAGTAGAAACTTTCTCCCAATTAGATGCGGTGCCCAATTGAACAGGCACATTGCTTGATATACCTCCATTTACTCCTGCATAATTATCTCCCCAGGCCCATAATGTGCCATTTGCTCTTATAGCTAAGGTATGATTTGTATAAATGGCTGCTGTTTTATATTTTGCCCCAATATCCACAGCCTTAGGAATATTGCTATTAATTGTTGTTCCATTTCCTATTTGCCCATATTGATTATCTCCCCAGGCCCATAAACTTCCATCAGTTTGTATAGCAATACTCCTATTGACGGCTGCTTGTGCAAACTTCCAACATTGTGCATTTAAATTTAAAGAATAGCTAATTAGTCAATCCTTAAAAACCGAATTTCCTTAATGATAATGGGCATTTAATTCACAAAATGTTTGTAAAATAGTGACCAAAAA
>CAYVDH010000259.1:0-3698 GCA_964450355.1 uncultured Flavobacteriaceae bacterium | reverse complement strand
TCTAAATAAGTTTGTAAATAATTTTAATGAATTTTTAGAAGATTATCATAGTAGTAATTCCGAATTTATTTTTAAACCATTCTTTTCAACATTTGAATTCAAAAAGTATTGGAAGAAAATTAACATGTTGACAAATACCCAATTAATTGAATTAGGGTTTTTGATAGAATATAGATATAGGCCTGCAATTTCTCCTGAATTGTTAAGTGAAAAAGAGTTTTTAATAAATTTAAAACAAAAATTGGAAGGAAAAATAACGGCAAAAAAATCAAGTAAGATAGATATTGCAACTTATAAAAATGTAATTGAGAAAATTAATAAAGTATTGCCGAATTTTTAACAAATACTGCAGGTAACATCGTATTGGCGAGATGGCGGGATAAGGGAGAAATTCAAATTTTCTCCTTTTTTTTTCGCAACTGCCTTTTATATTTCCATTTTTCATTAATTTAGAAAATAATAAAAGGCTGTTGCTTAGGTTAGTGCAAGATTTAAAGTTTAAGCTTATCTAATCCGCCACTATCGCCAATACGCGACCCGTTATAAATCTTTTAAAAACTACACCGAAATAATAAATAAATAAAATGGGAGCATTTTTCACAAACATTCAACTAAAGACTACGAGCATAGACAAAGCTGAAATAACTGATAATGTATTAGAATACATTACTAAATACAATGAAAGCATGGGTTATGTTAAAGTTGATAAAGAAGAAGATGCTGACAAAACAATAATTGTTTCGTTGCCTGATGCTTCAGAGTGGATATCTATATATGACGAAGAAATGGAGGACCAAGGTACAAGCAAACTTAATAAGCTATCTTCAGGATTATCAAAACAATTTAAAACAACTGCTCTTACCATTTTAGTTAATGATAGTGATTTAGTTTATGTTGGAATTAATATTAATGGAAAACTGAAAGATTCAATAAGTAATCTGTCTAAAGAAATTGATTTTAATAAAAGCAAACCAAATGTCTGGGCGGACATCCTTATGGATAATTACTCGTTTGAGGATATTAAAATCGCTTGGAAAAATAAAAACTTATTTGTAGAGGATTTTTTGACTGAATTTGCAAAATACATAAATTTAGATAAGTCAAAATTGTTGACTGGTTATAATTATATAATCGAAGAAAATTCGCATGAAGGAATTACATTGAATTTTGCACTAAAAGAAAAAAAGAAAACAACTGCACTTGGATTAGCAAAATTTAAAATGCTTGGAGGAGCAACAATTGTTGACCCAAAAGTGGGTGAGAAGCAACAGATTAAATGGATTTTAACAAATCATGGAACATCTTCCAATGGCGTAGATGTTGTTATTGCTGGTGAATGCATTGATAAGGGTTTATTAATACCCGAAATTGTTCAAACAAATTACATCAAACCACAACTTGACATACAAAAAGAGTTCAAAGCCACTTTTGTAGAATCAGTTGCAACAACTGGAGAAAAAATATTTTACGCTAGAATGGAGGATTTTTATATCCCAAAAGGCATACAACCAAATTACCCTATGTCACCAAAAGAGGGAAAACGTTATATGAATTCAATACATGAATCTGCAATAATATTTAGAATTAGTTTTATTGGTGCAAAAGAAGGAAATGGAGAAGTCAAAATTTTCTTCTCTCCTTTAGAAAACCGACAAGAAGGCACATATTATTGTAAATTAATGAAAGGATCAATTGAAGATTGGATGAAAAAAAACTCTCGATAACAACTCCTAAGCGCAATATTTAACTTTCTGATAATTTTTTGGGAAATGGTTTTTATTTTATAATTTTACATCTTATAACAATTACTGCTCCTGTCCCGCCTTTCGGGTAGGTGCAGACCTTTATATGCTGCCACTTTGAACGAAAATTGTACAAAATTTAAACTTTTGCAAAAATACAACGACAACTTATATATTTGTAACTTAACGATTGACTGTGATAAAGATAACGAATGACAATTATTTTTTGCCTACAATTGAGGCACTTCAGGGTATTGACGAGCTTGGAAGCGGGACGACAAAACCTATGCTTATTAGAGGCGTTTGTAGAAAAACACATGAAAAATCTGACTATGTAGTAAAATATCGCAATGCTCCGAGAATGTCTGTAGAGGCATCATGCAGAGAGCTACTTGCCTCTTTTATAGCCAAAGAGCTTGAAATGAATGTTGCCGAACCAGCATTGATAAATGTAAGTCCCGAATTTGTAGATTCTCTTCGTGGAATGGAAGGATATAAAAATGCGAATAATAGTATTGGAATAAATTATGGCAGTAAGTTTTTTGGGCAAGGTTTCATTGAATTTCTTCAAAACCAAAAACTAAATGAAAATCAATATGAACAAGCCGAACAAATTTTTGCACTTGATATTTTTATATCAAACGCAGACCGCAGAAAAGACAAGCAGAATATGTTAACAGATGGAGAAAAAATTATAATTTTTGACCACGAGCTTGCATTTGGCTTTGTAATGGATATAATAAAAAACCCAACACCTTGGCTAATAAGTGATGAAGACAAATCCTGGATTAAAAATCATTTCTTCTACCCTGTCTTAAAGGATAATGAGCATAATTTTGACACATTCGTAGAAAGTTTTGAAAAGCTTGACACAAATTTTTGGAAGAAAGCAGATTTTTTAATTCCTCAAGAATGGAAAACAAAACAGGTTGACGACATAAAGAATAATTTAACATCGTTAATCAAAAACAAATCAATATTTTTGCAAGAACTAAATAAAGTTTTAAAATGAAAAAATTTCAATACCAATTAATCCGCTACATGCACGACAGAGTAACTGCCGAGTTTGTAAATGTTGGCATTGTAGTGTACCAGCCAGACACAAATTTTTTAAAAGGTAAATTTGTATCAAAATTTAGCCGAATTTCTCAATTCTTCATTGACATTAATGGACAATATTTACTTTCAACACTCAAACACTTTGAAAAAGAGTTAGAAATTGCCTCAAATAGACTTAGCGAATTGTTTACTAACCATAGTTCGCTTAGTGAAATCACGAACTTAATTTTACCAAAAGATGATAGTGCATTAGTTTGTTCTGAATTACTGTTTGGCATTGACATTGACCCACAAAGCGTGGTTGACGATTTATTTGACCGACTTATCAACAAATACAGCCACGAAGCTGAAAAAGAACATCATGACGACAAATATGTTTGGCGTAAAGTTTACAAGCAATATTTTGATAAATATGAAATTACAAATAAACTTAAACCGCATACAGTTAAAACCGTCCACGACCATATTGAATTTGACAAAGCATGGAAGAATGGAGTTTGGAATTGCTATCAAACTCTTTCTTTTGACTTAAAACGGAATGATTCTATCAAAAATAAAGTTTACAGATGGAGCGGAATACTAAGTGAACTTGAAAATTCCGACCAAGAACTACATCTCTATTTCTTAACAGTAAACCCAACAAACAATAAAACAATCAACAAATTTATTGAGGACACAATACTAAAACACAACAACGGACAATCGTTAAAAGTTACTATGGTAAACGAAAAGCAAGCTGACAAATTTGTTGCAGGGGTAAAAAAAGAAATAGAGGAACATCTGACCAATTTGTAACAACAGAAATACTGTGAAAAAAAAGCTCAGCATATAACAGCTGTAACTGTTGCACAACCACCCAAAATAAACTCAAATGGGACACATCTCAATAGTATATGG
>CAYVDH010000258.1:0-3769 GCA_964450355.1 uncultured Flavobacteriaceae bacterium | reverse complement strand
CTTACTTACACTTTAGACAATGAGGTAATTGAAAAACTTTCTGAAGTTTCCAGTGGAACGAAACTAATTCTTCACGACTTCAAACAAGGAATATCACTTGAAGATAATTCAAACAGCACGATAGTTTGTGTTCCAATGAAACCATTAAAGCCAAATGATAAAAATTGTTTTCACTCAAAGTTAGCTTTACTTAAGTCTGAAAGCGGAGCAAAATTTATTGTTGGAAGTGCAAACCTTTCTGTTGACAGCTTTGCAACGGAAAAAGAAATTGCAATTGAAATGGAACTTGAATTTAAAACCGACACTGATGTTTTTATCTACAACCAAATTCTGAATTTCTTCGAGCAATTAAATTCACAGTTGTTAATTCAAAGCTCCATTTGGGAACAAACTATTTCCAAACTTCGCTTTAAGGAATTACCAATAAAGCAAAATGAAATTCATTTTGTTTTCAATTCAAAAGAAAAATCAATTTTTGATGAACTCAAAAATTATTTTGCGAAGCACCGAAGCGGTCAAAGAGCCAAGAGTATTAAAGTTGCTACTCCATTTGTTTCAGACGAGTATTCGAAAATTGAAGAAGTAAAAAGTATCACTGAAAACATTTCAATTTACTTGCGAACAGGAGCTAAAATAAAACCGTTTCAAAATTACCATTTCAAAATATTTCAACCCTCTAATAAAAAGCGAGAAGGTTTTCATTCTAAACTTTTATTGATAGAATTTAATTCTGATGCAGTTTTGTTTATCGGTTCAGCAAACTTTACGGAACAAGGATTCTTCAATACACTGAATGAATCAGCAAATCAAGAGTGCGGGATAATTCTAAAAGTTTCATTACAGGAAATGCAAGAATGGTTTTCTGAAAGTTATTGGAAGCAACTTTCTGAAATTGAAATTTCAAACTACACAGAATCCGAAGACAATTCGCTTGAATTTTTTGCAAGTCAAAACACCCATTACGCTTGGGCTGAAAAAGAAAAATCAGTAATTACAACTTACATTTTCAATCCGAACAATTCGCCAGTAAGTAAAACCAAAGGCGGAAATAAAATCAAGTTACAAAACACAGACAGCGAATTTCTATTTAAGACAAATGAAATTCAAGAACAAAATCAAACAGTAACTTTTTTCATCGGTGATAATAAAATTTCTGTTTCAGTATTTGAATTGAATGAATACATCGCTGGACTGAATCAAAAAGGAGAAAGCATTTTTGATTGGTTCAAAGGAATCTATTCTGTTAATCCCGTTGAACTTGACACTGCAATTAACGAAGGTAAACTCTCTATTCAAGAAACTACAAATATTAGAATAACAGAGCCACCAAAACTTGAACAATACTTTTACAATGTGAAGAATCTTATGCAGAGCATAAAACACAAAAAATATTTTACCGATTTTAATGAGAGTGAAATTCAGAAAGAAATAAATAAAACCGATGACGGAAGAACTCTTTATCTTTCATTGCAATTACTCAAAGCATTCAACACAAAACCAAACACCGAAAACATAAAACAGGTATGCAGGAAAAGAATAAGTGAGTTAGCCAACAAACTAAATATTAACGAAAAAACTTTAAACACATTTATCAAAGGATGGCTTACTTCAAAAAACTAATCACAGATAAGATTTTAAAAAATAAAAATGCTATTCAAGCACAGCGTTATGCTTCTTGTATGGCGTGGCAAATTTTGAATGATTATCCGACAAGACAAAAGCCAAGTGAATGGAAGATTTATAATAATCTAAGAGGCGTAATGCTTGCAGACGAAGTTGGTGGTGGAAAAACTTTTGAAACTCTTGCAATCATTAGCAAAGCAATACTTGAACAAACATCAAAGAACCACAACAAAGACAGATTTAGGGTTTTAATAATTGCGAATCCTTCAATTAGAAGTAAGTGGGAATGGAACGAGAAAGAAGATTTAACTTTTGAAGAATTTATTTCTGAATCTTATTCTCCAACAAGCGACATTGGCAAATTTATTAAGCAAACCAATATTAATAAGCCGTCAACTCAAAAGTTGTTTAATTTTTTCTCACGACAAATTTCAATTCGCAGAAAAAGAGATTGGACTGAAATTGATAAACAAAGACAAGGTATTTGGTTGACGAGTTTTCCTGGACTACCAATTACGACTGGCTATAACATCCATTCAGAATTTCATAAAGGCAAACATGGCAAAAAATTGTTTCCCGTCAATTTCTTTGACTGGATTATTGTTGACGAAGCACACTCACTAAAAAGCGGAAGCAAAGATGTTGACGAAGCAATAAAGTTAGACGGTTCAGCAGTAAGAAAAATATTCGCTGTATTGAATGCAAATTGGAATGCTAAAGTATTGTTACTTACAGCAACTCCTTTTCAGAATAGTAAATTTGAATTACAGCATCTTCTAAGTTTGTTGGAAAAATCCAATGTTAAAGATTCTTCAAATAATATCACCAACTTAATTTCCTCTGGAATCAATGCTTTAGAAAAGGAAATCCTCAACCTTGATAAAGGAGAAATGTCAATTGAAAAGTTAAAGATGTTGAGTAAAAATTTCAATAACGACATAAATACTCTATTAAAATTTAAAGAGGAAGAGCGTATAAAAAGACCTTCTGAACTTAAACAAGGAAATACTTCCAAGGAAGGATTAGATGATTTTTTAAGAGACATAATGATTCGAAACACAAAGGAATCTTTACCGATTAAACCAGTTATTGCAAAATTGAGTGAACCTGAGAAATTTCAGTATTTGCTTTATCGTGATTTAATAAAGACTACAGAAGAAGAATCACAAATGTTTAGCACAAAATTATCTCAACTTGTTTCAAGCCGAGATAGTTTTACAAAAAGCAATATCAATACAATTCAGAATTCAAACATTGAAAAAATATTCAAAGGCAATTTAGTTTTTGAAGCCAAGTATAAAAAGCTACTTGAAACGATTGAAAACATTAAGACATCCAAAACGAAAACTGTTATTACAGTTTTTGTAAGTTGGCTTGAAACAGTTGATACTTTGGAAAGCCGATTGAAGAAAAGCAAATATGAGGTTTTTAAGCTGACTGGGCAGACACCAACAGACGAGAGAAGCAGCAAACTTGAAAGCATCAGAATAGCAAATGAAATTTCTGAAAGGAAAATAATTCTAATTGCTTCCCGAGTTGGAAATGAAGGATTGGACTTTGACAAATTCAGCAACAGAGTAATTCACTACGACAATAATTTTAATCCTGCAATCATTGACCAAAGGAACGGCAGAGTTTACAGAGGTTCAAACATAAAGACAAACAGGAAAAAAGTTGTAGCAAATGACATTGAAATCTACCAACTGTTTATTGAGGAATCTTACGACCAGAGAATTTTATTTATTGAACAAGAAAAAAGAAAGATGAAAAACTTCTATCTTGGTGATGGTAGTTTACAAAAGGTATTAGAAAAGACAATTGAGAAAAATAATTTGACCGAGGAAAAGGAAATTTTAAATATCATTGACTCAATAAAAATTGATTTAACACCTCAGAAAAAATACATTTTAGCTAAGTATAAAAATGAAATTACAGAATAGCCATCACGCAGGTGTAAGCACATTTGCAAGCCGCACAAGCCCAAGCACAAGGCAAAGCTTGCAAAAGAGCTTCCACCTTTCCAACGCAGACAAAATTGAATTAAAAATAATCTCCTCCCCTTCTGAAAATAAAAAATACGCAACCGCACAAACCAACGACAGACAAAAATCAGTTGCTAAACAAACACCAAAACCATTGACAGTAA
>CAYVDH010000257.1:0-3784 GCA_964450355.1 uncultured Flavobacteriaceae bacterium | reverse complement strand
TTGTTTAAATTTATAAAACAAGAATATCGATGCCGGTTAAATCTTTAAAAAAATTTATTTGACAGAATGAACCTTTTGATTAAAACATTGTTTTACAGATTAATTCATAGTTATTAACACGCTTTTTAACGAACAACAACTCCATATCAACAAATACGAACTATTGTCATTATCTTTGCAAACACAAAACAAACACAAACCAATGAGTAAATTGAAAGATTCTTTATTTTATGCCAAAATTCTATTATTTGGAGAATATGGCATCATTGAAGACTCCATGGGACTTTCCATCCCATTCAATCAATTCAATGGAGCTTTAAAAATTGATAAATCTAACACATCATTTCACACAGAATCAAACAAAGACATTGAGCTTTTTTATCAATACTTATGTGAATTGAACAAAAAAAATGAATTGCCTTGTGAATTCAATTTGGCACAATTCAGAACAGACATAAACAAAGGATTGTATTTTGACAGCTCTATTCCACAAGGTTTTGGTGTTGGCAGTTCAGGAGCTTTAGTAGCCTCTGTTTACAACCAATATGGAATCAATAAAATAAACATCAGCCATGAACCAAATGGAGATGAAATTCTAAAATTAAAAACCATATTCAGCAAATTAGAATCTTATTTTCACGGCAAAAGTTCAGGTCTTGACCCGCTTATTTGTTATCTAAATTTGCCAGTGCTTATTAAATCGAAAACAGATTTAGACACCATACAGTTACCTTCTCCAAATGAAAATGGCAAAGGGGCTATATTTCTTCTTAACTCTGGTAGCCCGGGTCAAACCCAAGGCATGGTAAGTATATTTTTAGAAAAATTAAAAAACGAAGGATTTAGAAACTTAATAAAAAATCAATTCAAAAAGCACAATGACGACTGTATCGATGCTTTTTTAAGAAAAGACATTCAGCCATTGTTTACTTCACTAAAAAAGTTATCTGAATTGGTGTATGATAACTTTAGCCCAATGATACCGGACCAATACAAAAGCATCTGGAAAAAAGGCATTGAATCTAACAGTTATTATTTAAAATTGTGTGGTAGCGGTGGTGGTGGTTTTATCCTAGGTTTTACTCAAAACATTGATCAAGCTAAAAGCATACTCAAAGACCAAAAGCTTCAAGTCATTTACCAATTTTAACCTTAAACTAGGAAATGAATAACATTTCTATTTCCAATAAAACCTTTCCATTAAAATTCATTGCGTTATTATCAACCATTCGCTGGTATAACATCTTATTAACTGTTGTAGCTCAATATTTTTCAGCCTACGCTATTGGAACTAAGGCTGGCTTATCTTTGTATGACATAGTTAGCGATTACAAATTGCATTGCATTGTTTTATCTTCTGTATTTTGTTTGTCTTCAGGTTTCATTATCAATAATTTTTACGACTTTGAAAAAGATTTAATCAACAGACCAAAATCCACATTGTTCAACAGAATCATTAGCAAAAACACCACCCTAAATTTATACCTTATATTCAATCTAATTGCACTTATCATAGCATTTTTAGCTTCATTTAACATTTTTCTTTTCTTTTTATTTTTTACAGTTGCACTTTGGTTTTACAGCCATAAAATTCAAAAATTACCCTTTTTAAAAGAGTTCATAGCCAGCCTATTAAGTGTTACTTCTTTCTTTGCAATACTGTTGCATTTTTCAAAATTTTACCCTTTTATTTTTGTATTTGGACTGTTTTTTATGACCATTGTTTACAGTAGAGAATTGATTAAACAATTCATTAATTACAAAGGAGATGTTGCATTCACTATTTCATCCATTCCAGTGATTTTAGGTTTGGAAAAAAGCATTTATTTTACCTATTTTATTTTTTCAATTTCAGTGTTGTTGGGAGTTTTCACAATTCTAATTTATACCCAATACATCGTTGCATGTTATTACATTGCCGCCTCTATTTTGGCATACATTGTTAGTTATTATTTGGTACACAAACACTATTTTAAACAAACAAATTTATTGTTTAAAATCATGCTTGTAGCAGGTATTGCTACCATTTTGTTTATAAAATAAATTTTACTTTAACCTTTCTTTGATGTCCAATCTGAACTTTCTGGCGGTGTCTTGAGCTATGTCATAGCCAGCATCCATGTGCCTTAGCACACCCATTGCTGGGTCGTTGTTTAATACTCTTTTCAATCTTATATGAGCATCCTCGGTACCATCTGCTACCACCACCATGCCAGCGTGAATGCTGTAACCTATGCCAACTCCTCCACCATGATGTAAACTCACCCAACTAGCTCCTCCAGCAGTATTAATTAATGCATTTAATATTGGCCAATCTGCAATGGCATCGCTGCCATCTTTCATTGCTTCAGTTTCACGATTTGGGCTAGCTACCGAACCACAGTCCAAATGGTCTCTACCTATCACAATTGGCGCACTTACTTCACCATTTTTCACCATGTCATTGAAAGCTAATCCTGCTTTCTCTCTTTCGCCCTGACCTAACCAACAAATGCGAGCAGGCAATCCTTGAAATTCAATTCTTTCTTGTGCCATGTTTATCCATCTTTTCAAGCCTTCATCTTCAGGGAACAATTCCAATATTTTTTTATCAGTAGCATAAATGTCCTCAGGATTACCACTAAGTGCTACCCATCTGAATGGACCACGACCTAAGCAAAATTGAGGTCTGATAAAAGCAGGTACAAATCCAGGAAAATCAAAGGCATTACTCAAACCTTTTTCTAAAGCTCTTCCTCTCAAATTATTTCCATAGTCAAACACAATGGAGCCTTTTTGTTGAAATTCTATCATCAATTTCACATGATGCACCATGGTTTGATAGCTTTCTTCAATGTATTTATCAGGATTTAATTTTCTCAATTTATCGGCTGTTTCCACATCATATCCTTCAGGGAAATAACCAACAAGTGGGTCGTGAGCTGATGTTTGGTCGGTGAGTGTATCTGGAATGATATTTCTCTCTTTTAATCTTTCTAACAAATCTACTGCATTGCACATTACGCCTATTGAAACAGCATCGCCATTTTCTTTGGCTTTCAATGCCATGTCTATACCCTCGTCTATATTGCGAGTCATGTAATCTAGGTACCTAGTTTCTAACCTTTTTCTCATGCGCCATTCTTCCATTTCGGCAGCAAGGCACACGCCTTCGTTCATAGTAATAGCAAGCGGTTGAGCTCCGCCCATTCCACCAAGACCAGCAGTGACATTTAGAGTGCCTTTCAAAGACCCATTAAAATGTTGACGAGCACATTCAGCAAATGTTTCGTAAGTTCCTTGCACAATGCCTTGCGAGCCTATGTAAATCCAGCTTCCAGCGGTCATCTGACCGTACATGATCAATCCTTTAGCTTCCAATTCTCTGAAATAATCAAAATTAGCCCAATGAGGCACCAATTGAGAGTTAGAGATGATAACACGTGGAGCATCTTTATGAGTAGGCAGAATTCCAACAGGTTTTCCAGATTGAACTAACAGAGTTTCATCTTCATTTAAATCCTTAAGCGCTTTGATGATGAGGTGATATGACTCCCAATTACGAGCTGCTTTACCAGTTCCACCATACACCACTAAATTTTCAGGTTTTTCAGCCACATCGGGGTCAAGGATATTTTGCAACATTCTGAAAGCCGCTTCAGTGATCCAATTTTTACAAGAAAGTTCGTTTCCTGTAGGCGATTTTACAATTTGTGGACTGTTAATACTCATAATAAGGACTGCAAAAATACAAACAGAAAAGCTTAAAAAATGTTTTTTTTATAAAAACTTTAGCAACATCATT
>CAYVDH010000256.1:0-3799 GCA_964450355.1 uncultured Flavobacteriaceae bacterium | reverse complement strand
CAGGGTCAATGAAAGGAGTAACAATGACAGTATCCAATTGATCAACACAATTAGGAGTAGGTTTTAAAGTATCGCATAATTTATACACTACAGCATATCTGCCTGGAGGCGTTCCAGCAGTTACCGTTACTGCGCCAGTTGTTGTATTCAAAGAAATGCCAGAAGGCCAAGTACCCACTTGAGCAATGGTAGCATTTCCACCAGTGCCTAACACAGCAGGTTGACCATTCACAGTATCATTATCCGTAACATCGCTAATTGGAGTTCCACCAGTAGCAGAAGATACAGTTCCCATTTCATAATCAGGGTCTATGACAGGAGTACAAGGATTTATTTTAATTTCAGCACTTGCTTTACTATAACAATTTTTCAATGTATCATAAAAAAAGGCATAATAAGTACCACTAACAGCAGCATTAGGAGTACTGTAACTTGTGCCAGAATGATTTGGATTAGTGTACCAAAGTATTTTACTATTTATAGGCGCTGAATTAGTCACATAACTATTTAAATTAACAGTAGATTGAGTACATAATTTAGTAATTGTTAAAATGGATTTATTAAAACTGATGATTTGATTCAAAGCATCATGGTCGTTAGTTACTGCATATTGTAAACTAACATCATAAGGAGCATTTTTAGCTGCAATTACAATTTCAGTTGTAGAAACTTCATAATCATTATGGAAAACCACACTTTGTATAGAATCGTCAAAAGACCATGTCTTTTTAAAAGTATGTACTAATGGCACACCATCATTACTTGACCCACTATTATAATTTCTCCATTTTTGAGTTGTTATATAACTAAAATATGAAGGCATTGGACTTTGTATGCCTGATAAAAGGGCATATTGTAAACTTGTAACTAAATTTCCATTTAAAGGAATAGTAGTGCTAGTATTAGCTGTATATGCTGGGGTTGTTAAAGGACCAACTCCTAAAGTGCCATAAACATCATTATTGTATATAGCTTTTAAAGCATTATTTGTTGAATTAGGAAATGAAGGTAAAGATGTATTATCCCAATTGATATTTTTAACAAGTTTTGTATTAGCAGGATTAGTAATATCTAATTTTAATACTCTTTTTTTAATTCCACCTACTATAGTACCACTATCTATTCTAATGTTATAAGTAAAGTTTGGTTTTGGATTAGCAATGGCATCAGTTGGAATTAAATCTGTTAAATTAAATTTCTGAGTAAATGAAGCTGGATATGAAGAGCCAACAGTATTAGGATTTGTTCCAGTAGTCGTTGAACTTAATTTGTAAGTTACTGTAAAATCACCTCCATCAGGAGTTGTAGAGCTTAAATCAATTTCATTGGCAACATAGGTAGCTGTTCCTGTATAATTAGTGGTTCCAGAAATGTTTGGAACCGTTGTAACTCCAGGGCTACATTTGTCTAAAGGATCAGTTTTGTTAATTTTTTCTTGTGCATTAGGAATGCCATCACCATCACAATCAGCAATATTCCAAGCAGCAGATGGCTTTAAAAGTTGACCTGTTAAATTGAAACTACAAGAATCTGTTTTACTGGTGCCATAAAATGTTTCATATTTATTTGGAACACCATCTCCATCACAATCAGCTGCAGGATTATCCACACATGTTAAAACGATTACTGAATCTACTTGATCTACGCAATTAGGGGTAGGTTTCAATGTGTCACATAACTTATAAGTTACAGCATAGCGACCAGGTGTTGTTCCTATTGAAACCGAAATTTTACCAGTTAAAGTGTCTAATGTTATACCACTAGGCCATGTACCAACTACCGATATTTTAGCATTGCCACCAGTACCCAATGTAACAGGTTTCCCGTTTATGCTATCGTTATCTGTTACATCTTCTATTGCAGTACCTCCAATGTCATTATATGCAATTCCCATATCATAATCAGGGTCAATATATTTAATTCCAAAATTTGCATTTGAAATATTTGAAGTTGAAACAGCAACATTTAATATCCCATTAATTGTACCATCATGTCCAGTAGTTGTTCCAAGTTTTTCACCAGTATTGAACCAACCACTGGGCAAAGCAGTAGCTGGTGCAGTCGCACTACCAGCCGTTCCTTGGATTGTTGAAATTTGTATTTTATAATTGGTTTTTTGTCCTACATTAAATGAGTACGTTCCATTTGGATTGACAGGAACTGAACCTAAAACAGTTTTTCCATCTTCTGATAATAAATTAGCATACAATTGCACACCAGATGGCAAACCTTTTCCTATACCATTTACTAAGTTATCTGCCAACCCATTAGTGTCATTAAATACATTACCACTTAAAGTAACTCTTGTAAAATTTGTTAATCCTGAATAATCGCAGCCAATAGAAACAGAATGATAACGTGGTGCAAATCCAGTAAAGTTAGTATTATTTACTACCCAATTATTATTTAATGTAAAACTAATTGTTGATGTAGAGGCATAATTGGCATAAGCTATATATTCTTTACCAAACCCTACACCAAACTGATTTACACTAGGTCCTCTCACAGTATCGCCAGAAACTGTTTGTGTAGTAGGTGTGCCAGAAGTAGAACTGCTTGTGGCAATAGCACTGGGAGAAGAGTTAAAAATAATACTTTCCCTTATAACATTTGTTGCAGTGGTATTGCCGTCATTGTCAAGAACAACAAAAATTACTGGTAAATAAGCAGGAGTAGTTGTACCTGTTAAATAAAAATTAACTGTCCAAGAACTGGTTAAATTATAATTACCTACATTTCGATTAAAACCTGTACTTGGGTTGTTGGCAATAAAGGAAGGTTGAAAATTGCTGTCTAAGCCAATAACTGAAGCTGGTACATCATATTGAAAATTACACTCAGCCATAAAATTGTATGGTGAAGTAGAAGTAGTAACAGAGTTTAAAGTAAATACTGCATCTACTTGTTGAGTAACCCCACTGCCCACTAGTACACTGTTGTACCTATAAGTAGAGCCAGCTGTATTAGCAGTGCCTGTAATTGTTGGTGTGCCAGTAAAAGCCATTTTAACAGAATTAGTGCCCATACAATTTGTAAAACCATAGCTTTGAAAATTGCCATTATAATTCACTTTTAAAGATTCAATAGGTTTTCCTAATTCCAATATCCAATCGCCATCTTTACCTGTAATATTGGTAGAGGCAGCCACAGAAATTTTTAAGTTGCGCTTTAAATAATTAAAGGCTAATTGCCCAGCTGTTCCTTTACCAAACTCACAACCATATATATTTACATGGGTAATATGATTAGGCATTTCATTGTTTAAAAACTGTGCAATTTCTTTAGCATTTTTCCATTGCCCATTAATCAACAATTCGCCTGGTTTGCCATGAGTAAACAAATGAAAAATATGGTTGGATTTAACGTTGTTTGGAATAGAAAAATTGTTTAAACTCAAATCTACATAAACATTTTGAGTTTGTTTGTTTTTTGCATTTAAAGCTATTGGATAATTCCCCAATAGCAAGATTAAATAGCAAAAGACAGAATTCGTTAGTAATTTATTAAATTTCATAAAATTTTATTAAAGTACCTTATGGTTTTCAATATTTATACCACCTGTATATCCATTTGCGTAAAATTGTCTTGAAATTCAATAATATCAAGAAATTAAATATTTTTGTTATGTTTATGGCAAATAAAAAAAAGGCTAAAATTTCCATAATATGGAATTTTTTTTTGTTATATGGAAACGGTATTTTTTTCATTGAAATATATAAATATTTTAATATAATACTGTCTTTTTATAATTGTACAAATTGTAAAAGGCAATAAAAATAAGAGTTTCAATCGTGTTTAA
>CAYVDH010000255.1:0-3808 GCA_964450355.1 uncultured Flavobacteriaceae bacterium | reverse complement strand
AGATGCAAACCTAATCTAAAAAGATGTTTTTTAAAATTCTATTTTAAAAAAAAATCAAAATTAACTTTTATTTTATCGATTTAGCTAAGTTTTTACTAAGAATAATGGCTGATTCACCCTTTAAATGGCTTCCATCAAAAGTTTGATATTCTTGATTATTGAATTCAATTATTTCAACTCCAAAGGATTTGAATTTTGAAAACAACCATAATTTTTCTTTACCAAAATATTTGTCTTCTGCATCCGCTAATCCTTTAGAAATTGGCATTACAATAGCCTTAAATCGAATTCCCTTTTGCTGAAATTTAGCTATTTCTTTCATCACTAAATTGACGTGGGTTGTATCAAAATACTCTTTCTTAAAATGATTTTCATAAGCTTCAATAGCTAATTTATCTCCCACTTTAGTTCTGTTAGAATAAACAAACCCTTTTTCTAAGTCAAACTTTTCATAATACAAATCTTTTTGAATTATTTTAAAAAAATCAGAAATTTTGTATGAATCAAACAAAGATAATTCTTCATAAAAATTGGATTTTATCCATAAATCTTTTTTATCTTTTTTTATCCAAGATTTTAAATGCTCATTCATCAATGATTCTTTCAAAAATGAATTAACTGAAATTCCAAGATATACTTCTTTTTTACCCTTTTCTTTCAATAAATTTACTCCTTTGTCCAATATCAATGAATCTATTCCCGCACTACTGAATCCAAAATTATAAATTTTTAATCCATTCAATTCTAACTCAATCTCTCTTGGACTAATGCCTCTGTATATCCTTGAATCTCCTATAAAAACGATGTCAAATTTATTAGCATTTGTTACTTTTTTACTCCAGAAAGCTTCATTTAACATGTTAGAAGAAGGCAATTGAGGCAATAGATTTTTATACAAAATGAACAACACAACAATTGATATCAAAAGTGCCCATATTTTAAATGAATATTTTTTTATATTTTGTCTATTGCTCATGTTTTTTAAAATTGAAAATAAATAAAACTTTGTTCAGGCCCTCTGAATATAACGATGCTTACAGCAATGTGTCCCCAAATGACAATTTCCATCCACATTGGTATTTTTTTTAAGAATCGATTGTATTTAATCCACTCAATCACCATTGCAGCAAATAACCAGAAAAAAGCATTGGATAAAATTACTTTTTTAAGTGTTGTTTCAGAACTAAAAGACAACATGTGCTCAACTACCATCATTGCTTGATTTAAATTATCGGCTCTGAAAAATACCCAAGTAAATACAACCAATATAAAAACCAAAAGCTGATTTAATGTTTTACTTTTAATCTTAAAAAAACTATATCTTTCGGCAGTAAGAAACAAGGCATGTAAAGCACCCCATAGTATGAACGTATAATTAGCCCCATGCCATAAGCCAGACAACAACATGGTAACCCACCTATTGAATTCAGCTTTGTATTTACCCACCTTACTTCCTCCTAAAGGAATATAAACATAATCTCTAAAAAATGATGACAATGAAATGTGCCATCTTTGCCAAAATTCTTTAAATGAAGTAGAAAAATATGGATGATAAAAATTTAATCTGAAATGAATGCCCGAGAGTTTTGCAATGCCTCTGGCTATGGTACTGTACCCATTAAAATCAAAATATATCTGCCCTGTAAATGACAGCATGCACAACCACCAATTGACTGCATCATTTACCGCATTTCCACTAAACTGCGAATTGACTATCACTGCTAAATTATCTGCTAATACCATTTTCTGGAAAAAACCCCATAAAATGGTTTTAATTCCATTGTAAATTTCAACTGGATTAACCAATCTATTGTTTTTTAATTGACCTAAAATATCTTTGGCTCTGATGATAGGACCAGCAACTAAATGAGGAAAAAAAGAAATAAATGCAAAAAAATGCAGTATATTTTCTGCTGGTTTTGATTTCCCTTTGTACAAATCGATGGTATAACTGATAGAATTGAAAGTATAAAAACTAATGCCTAAAGGCAATGCTAAACTCCATTGGGGTATATTGGAACTTAAATGAACCGTTACACCAAATAAATTAAACAATTGGTCAAAAATTTGAGCAAAGAAAAGGCTGTATTTAAAAATCAACAATGAAATGATGTTTGTACTAACTGAAAAAACAAGTGCTAATTTTTTAAAGTTGGGTTTTTTGACGATGAAATACCCACACAAGTAATCAATTGAACCCGTTGCAATCAATAAAAACAAAAAACGCCAATCCCACCAACCATAAAACACAAAAGACATGAAAATAATCCAAATCCATTTGATTTGATTGTGCTTTTTAAACCAATGCCAAAAAGCAAAAAACAAGATAAAAAATAACAAAAAAGGGATGGAATTAAAGACCATTTTCAAAGGCGAAAATAATAAGTTGTTGCCAAATTAATATTATTCTATTTTTGTAAAGTCAAAAAAACATGATGACCGAAGAATTAATAAAAACATATTTAAACAGTTTAAGACTTGATTTTAACTTGTTTAAAGATTCCATAAAAGAAGTAAGTGACGACATCATCAAAGAGGGATATAGCCAATATCCTTTGTTTGTTGCACATCAAGCAACAGTAAAACTTGGCGAAGTCATATTAGATAGAGAAGAATTAGGAATTAATTTTACTTACCAAGCCAGCACAATTGAGGAATTTATTGAAAAAAAAATCATCAAAGAAAACAACGTTGAAAAATTTAAAACAGCATTTAAAGACCCAGCCAAATTTTGTTGTATTTTTTTAGTGACAGAATATGGAGGTCAATTTGTGTTTGTTCCATTTGAGATTACCGAAGCTTCACTCAATCAATGAAATCTGTAGCTGTAGTCATATTGAATTATAATACCCAGCATTTTTTAGAAAAATTTCTACCAAGTGTTGTTTCAAGTCAATATTCTAATTATAAAATTTATGTAGTGGACAATGCCTCTACAGACCATTCTGTAGATTATGTAAAAAACAATTATCCAGAAATTGAGTTGATAGAATTTGATAAAAACCATGGTTTTACAGGAGGCTATAACAAATCATTGACAATGATAAAATCTGATTATTATGTGTTATTGAATAGCGATGTGGAAGTGGACAAACATTGGCTTCAACCCTTGGTAGATTTAGCTGAAAGCAATGACAACATAGCTGCTATTCAACCCAAAATACTGGCTTATCATCAAAAAAACTCTTTTGAATATGCTGGTGCAAGCGGTGGATATATAGATAAATATGGCTATCCTTTTTGCCGAGGAAGGATGTTTGATACTTTGGAACTAGACCAAGGGCAATACGATGACAACAAACAAATATTTTGGGCAACTGGTGCTTGTTTATTCATCAAATCGGATATTTACCACGAATTAGGTGGTTTGGATTCAGATTTTTTTGCTCACATGGAAGAAATAGATTTGTGTTGGAGAATACAAAATACAGGCAAACAAATATGGGTATGTCCTCAAAGTAAAATTTGGCATGTAGGTGGTGGAACATTAGACAAATCAAACCCAAAAAAAACATTTTTAAATTTTAGAAATGGATTGATAGTGTTGATAAAAAATCTGCCTTCTAATAAATTGTTTTTGACCATCATGACAAGGCTTTTTTTGGACATTGTGGCTGCATTTCAATTTTTAATAAAAGGCAATTTCAAGAATTTTAAGGCCATTGCCAAAGCTCATTTTGAATTTTTTAGCAAATTAAATAAATGGAAATCAAAAAGAAAGCAAAACAAGACTTTTAGTTCATTAATATCACTGCCTATTTACAACAAAAGCATTGTTTATCAATACTTTATTAAAAAAAATAAGGTA
>CAYVDH010000254.1:0-3814 GCA_964450355.1 uncultured Flavobacteriaceae bacterium | reverse complement strand
AATTTAAGTTTTGTTTTATATTAAAAAAGAATATCCTAAGCCAATAAATATATTACCTTTCTTTACTTTTATACTTCCTATTGAAAAATCAAATTGGTATTTCTTTTTTTGAAATGTATATCCAATGATGTTTCCATGTTCATATTTTTTTTCATTAAAGATGAAAAAAAAATCTTCAACAAACATGGCATGATTTTCAGATAAATCGTAACTTATACAATTACCAATAAAGAATTTGTTTTTAAAATTTAAGTTTTCGTTTATTACTCCAACATTGCAAATGAAATCTAAATTATTTATGTTCCTTTGTATAATCATTAATAAGTCAACACCGTAATAATTTTTTTTGTCACTTGTTTTACCATACTTAAAATTTGTCATCATTGAAAAATTCCAATTAGAAGAAGTAAAAAATGATTTTTTCAACCCCAGTGATACAGCATTAATGCCCAAGGAGTCAAAATTATTAATTGTAGAATGGCTGTAAAATCCATAATCAATTACAAATCTTAATTCCATCGAATTGTTGATTCCAAATCTTGTTGTTACTGTTGGAATTTTACTTTGATTTTTTAATTGATTAAAATAATCATATCCAATCTCAAATTGAAGTTTTGATTTTTCAACTGTATTGAATAAGTCAGTAATTCCTGGTCTATCAAAACTAATATCATTTTGGCTAAAGGAGAAGTTAGATAAAAGAAATAAAAATGATAGATTTAAAATTTTCAAATTCAATATAAACAACTTAATTTTATTCCAAAATAATTACTAGTAGCATTGTATTTAGTGGCAAAAGTATGATTATTACTGTATATATTATTAGTACCTTTACTTAGTACTAAATGCAATTGAAAAGTAGTATTTCCACTGTTTATTATATCAAGTCCCAATGAACCATTAAATTCCATATCAAATTTATAAAAATCATAAGATCTTCCATTGATTAAGTGAAAGCCATCTTCAACACTATGCATTATTTGATTAGTTTCAAAGTTATATACTGGAGTTATTCCTATTCCAAGATGTATTTTTTTATTGGTGTTTTTTAATGGGATTTTATAAAATAGTTGAACAGGTAAATCCAAGGTGTTAAATCTTAATCTTAATCTGTTTGTTGAATCAGCGTTTCCTAAAGATTTATCAACATCTATAAGCTTAACTCCAGCACCACGTTGCATAAAATTAAATCCTAAGCCTATACCAAAGTTTTTAGAAATATAATATTCGCTATTGAATCCTATACCTACACTAGGTTTTCTGAAGTACTTGATGCTGTCATTGTTTTTTATAGAGCTGAAGTTTTGGTAAAAACTAAATCCCCAATACAATTTTTTGTTTTGACCATTAAGATTAATATTGATAATTAAAATGGTGAAAATAATGCTTATGTTTTTTAATTTTTGTATCATTCTAAATGTGTGTTTTTTTTCATGATTAAATATATAATTGGCAGAATTAATAAAGTTAATATAGTTGCTGAAATTAATCCACCTATTACTACTATAGCTAATGGCTTTTGTGTTTCTGAGCCTATTCCTGATGATAAAGCGGCTGGAAGTAAACCTAGCCCTGCCATTAATGCGGTCATTACAACAGGCCTTACTCTTGTTTTCGCTCCTTCTCTTATTGCTTTTAATTTATCCCAACCTTTTTCTAAGTTTTGATTAAAAACACTGACTAATATGACTCCATTCTGAACACATACTCCAAATAAAGCAATAAAGCCAACACCAGCAGAGATACTGAAATTACAATTGGTTATATACAATCCTAAAATTCCTCCAATTAATGCAAAAGGCACATTGATTAAAACGATTCCAGCATCTAATGGTGAACCAAACATAATAAACAACCAAAAGAATATTAATAATATGGAAATAGGAACAACAATTTTTAATTGTTTAGTTGCTCTTACTTGATTTTCAAATTCACCATTCCAAGACAATGAATACCCTTTTTCTAATTTGATGTTTGTATTCACTTTTTCCTGTGCTTCAGCTATTGTACTTCCTAAATCTCTTTCTCTAACAGAAAATTTTATAGGCACAAATCTTTGATTATTTTCACGGTAAACAAAGGCGGTTCCAGTTGACATTTCAATTTTAGCTATTTCTTTTAAAGGAATTCTTGTACCTTCTTTGCTACTTGTTCCTTTAGTACATGGTACTAACAATCTTCCAATTGCGTCTAAGTTGTTTCGGTATTCTGGAGCATATCTTACTCTAATATCAAATTTTCTTTCATTTTCGTATTTTTGATTTACAGCCTTTCCACCAATTGCCATTTCTATAACATCATTAGCGTCTGAAATACTGACACCATATCTACCCATTTTTTGATAATCTAGTTGAATTCTTAATTCAGGTTGCCCAATGCTTTTAAATACGCCTAAATCTTTGACTCCTTCAATTTGCCTCATTATAGATTTTATTTTTTCTGCTTTTTGTTCTAATATTTCTAAATCATCACCAAATACTTTAATTGCCATTTCTCCTTTTACACCAGAAACTGCTTCTTGCACATTGTCTGATATAGGTTGAGAGAATCCAAAGATTACGCCAGGATAGTCTTTCTCTAATTCAGTTTGCATTTTTGAAATTAAACTTTCTTTGGATAAATTTTTTGTCCATTCGCTTTTTGGTTTTAAATCAACAAAAAATTCAACATTGAAAAAACCAGTAGGATCTGTTCCATCATTAGGACGCCCATTTTGAGAAATTACGCCTTTTACTTCAGGATATTTTTGAAATATTTTTCTCATGTTTTCAGAATATTGATTTGCTTGACTAAAATTGATGCTCTGAGGCATACTAGCCCTGACATATATTGAGCCTTCATTCAGTTGTGGTAAAAATTCAGTTCCTAATCTTGTACCTAATAATAAGCTTAATAATAATATTAACCCAGATACAATTAAACTTAATTTAGGTTTGGCTATGCATTTATCTAAAAAGGGGAGATATAAATTTTCCATTTTTTGAATTAAAATGTTGTCTTTTTCCCTTACATTTTTATTTAACAACATTTTACACAATAAAGGGACTAAAGTGAGTGTGAAAATTAAAGCTCCTACTAATGCAAAACCTATGGTGTATGCCAAGGGAGAGAACATTTTACCTTCTACTTTTTGAAATGCAAATATGGGAATTAAGGCAGTAATGATAATTAATTTAGAAAAGAAAATTGGTTTACCCATCTCAATCGATATTTTTTTCACCATACCCATCTTACTTATCAAATTAAATTTTTCATTTCCTAATTGATGGTTTTTATGAGCTAAATAAACAAAGACACCTTCTACCATTACTACAGCACCATCTATGATAATTCCAAAATCAATTGCTCCAATTGACAAAAGATTAGCACTCATACCTTTCAACTTCATACAAATAAATGCAAATAATAAAGCCAATGGTATTATAAGTGCAACAATTAATGTAGTTCTCCAATTTAATAAAAAAATGGTCAAAATAAAAGTAACTAATAGCATACCTACAATTAAATTTTCCATTACTGTATGAGTAGTTAAGTTGACAAGATTGGTTCTATCATAAAAAGGATTAATTTTAACATCGCCTGGTAGAACTCTTGTATTTAAATCAGTTATAGTAGAATTTAAATCTTTAAGAACTTTACTTGGGTTTTCATACTTCCTTAACAAAACTATTCCTTCTACAACATCTGTTAAACTATCTCTGCCAACTTTACCTAATCTTGGTCTTCCATTTTCATTGACTTTTGCTACTTCTCTTATAAAAACTGGAATACCATTTTTAATGGTAATAATTATATTTTCTAAATCAGATATAGA
>CAYVDH010000253.1:0-3855 GCA_964450355.1 uncultured Flavobacteriaceae bacterium | reverse complement strand
AACAACTAAAAATTTGCTGCTGCTAACAACACCTACCCGAAAGGCGGAATTTCTGTTTGTATTTGGATAAATTGTATTTATTTTATAGTTTTACATCTTATTACAATTGCTGCTCCTGTCCCGCCCTTCGGGTAGGTGCAGACCGTTACAAGCAACTGTAGCTGACAACACAACGACAACAAAAAGAATGAAAATAATAACTTGGAATTGTAATATGGCTTTCCGTAAAAAAGCGGAATTTATTATGACAGAACAGCCAGACATTCTAATTGTGCCTGAGTGTGAAAATCAAGAACGACTTGTATTTGGGCATGACACAAAACAACCAAATGACATTTTTTGGTATGGTAACAATCCACATAAAGGAATTGGAGTTTTTTCATTTGGCGACTTTAAAATTAAACTACTTGACATTCATAACCCAGACTTCAAATACGTTTTACCATTATCCATTTACAATGAAAAAATCAACTTGACAGTTTTTGCAATATGGTCGCAGAAACCAGAAAAACACGATTGCTATACGGAGCAAGTTTGGAAGGCTGTTCATTTTTATGATAAACTATTAGACAATGATAATGTAATTCTAGCGGGCGACTTTAACAGCAATTCAATTTGGGACAAACCAAACAGAATTTACAACCACACAAACCTTGTTGACTATTTAAAGACCAAAAATATTTTTAGTACTTATCATCATTTTCACAATCAAAACCAAGGACAAGAAAAACACAATACGCTCTTCATGCACCGAAAAATTGACAGACCATATCATATTGATTTCTGTTTTGCATCTTCAAATCTCATTGACAAATTAGAAAATGTTGAAGTTGGAACTTATGAAAAGTGGACAAAACACAGCGACCATAAACCATTATCTGTAATGCTTGACTTATGACAGAAGGAAGAACAGCAGCTTGTAACAACACCTACCCGAAAGGCGGAATTTCTGATTGTGTTTGGATAAATTGTATTTATTTTATAGTTTTACATCTTATTACAATTGCTGCTCCTGTCCCGCCCTTCGGGTAGGTGCAGACCGTTACCTACTATTGTAAAACAACGACACCGTAGAAAATGACTACACATTATGACAGAAATTGGTTGACAGAAAAATTTGAAAGTGGCGACACTTTAAAGTACATTTTCTTTTGGGGACACACGAATAAATACAATGAAGAAGTTGGTAAATTTTGTTTTAGCCAATGGTTTGAATGCCCGTTTACTGTTGACAGTATAACTTATAAGACAGCAGAACATTGGATGATGGCTCACAAAGCATTGTTATTTAACGACAGAAATAATTTTGACAAAATTATAAGCTGTGACAAACCAGGAGAAGCGAAAGAGCTTGGACGACAAGTCTTAGGTTATGATGAACTAACTTGGAATGAGAAAAAATTTGACATAGTTAAACTTGGTAATATTCATAAGTTCAACCAACACGATAAATATGCAGACTTTCTATTAAAAACTGAAAACAGTATTTTAGTTGAAGCAAGTCCAGTAGATCCAATTTGGGGAATTGGACTTTCTCAAGACAACAAAGACATAGAAAATATTTATAATTGGCGTGGGGAAAACTTACTTGGTTTTGCTTTAATGGAAGTAAGGGATTTTTTGAAAAAGTTTGGGCATTTTGAATACATTGAAAATTCAATGCAAGCACCTTGGAGACATTTTGAAAATATTGACTACAATGATATGTTCTGGAGAATGGGAAAAGGCGAAGACTATTTATCAAAATTTACGAAATATTACTTAACACTAAACGAAAGAGAAAAAACAATTTTTAAGTTGACAAATCCTGCACCATTTAGTTGGACAGATTTTTACGACTAACATGAAAAGAAAAACGAGAAACAACAGCAGGTAACAACACCTACCCAAAAGGCGGAATTTCTGATTGTATTTGGATAAATTGTAATTATTTTATAGTTTTACATCTTATTACAATTGCTGCTCCTGTCCCGCCCTTCGGGTAGGTGCAGACCGTTACCTGCAAGCTTAGACAACGACCATGAATAATAGTATTAAGACATATGATACACTTTACGACTTGGTTGACCTTGACGTTAAAAACCATAAACAAAAAGACATAGCGACTTTGTTTTTAAGTGCAATGAATGATTGGCCAACTTTTAACCAAAAGAACATTGCTGACTTTGTTAAAGAACTTAAAGCCTTTTTTGGAACGCCACTAACAATTAAGAAAATTACATCAAAACAGTTTGACGGACAAAATGCTTGGCAAATTGAATCGGGTAGTTCTATTGCTGACCTAATAGACATTTCAACAAGGTTTTGTAACCAAGCTGACTTTGACAAAATCGTTGACAGTTATTTAGAATATTATGGCTCTCTAACAATGCCATCTCAGAACAGACAAGAATATATTCTTGACCAAGACTTTTGTGAGTTTTTAGAATATGAAATCTGTAAGGCTTTTGAATATTCAAACAATCAGGATATTAAACATTTTTGGTGTGATGGAGTTTTACTAAATCAATCTGACAAATACTATTCAAAGAAGTTCATAAATGACAATAGACATACAATATTGAAAGCATTTATTGGTTTAGATGGACAAACAGAATATGAAATGACATTGGAATTTGGCAGAAAATCTTTAAGTAGATATGCAAGGAATTTGGATATTAAAGTTTGTGTTCCAAGTCCTGACAAACAAAATTGGTTTGATATTGACATTAAAATAAATAAAATTAAGATACAACTTGATTAACGACAGAAAGCCAGCAGGTAACAACACCTACCCGAAAGGCGGAATTTCTGATTGTATTTGGTTAAATTGTATTTATTTTATAGTTTTACATCTTATTACAATTGCTGCTACTGTCCCGCCCTTCGGGTAGGTGCAGACCGTTAGCGGTCATGCCAACAAACACTTCCAAACGTTATGACTACTTGCTAGACAGACAAAGTTTTCGTAAATTCGTACGGTGAAAAAACGAAAACAAATTGGACTTGATTTTGAGGTTGACAAACTAACTAACTCTATTGAAAATGTAAAATCAGGTGATAGTTTCCCAACCGAAATTTCATTATTATCCAAGGCAGAAGTAAAGGGATTAACAAAGAAAAACGGATGGCAGTTTAGTTGGACAAGCGAACTCAAAATTCCTACAAGGGAAGTGTATAAACTTACTATTTCAAACAATCCAACCATTATTCAAGGCGTTATAAGTTTAGAAGTTAAACATGACCATGTTTATATGCATCTTATTGAAAGTGCACCATTCAACATTGGCAAAAACAAAACATATTTAGGTGTTCCAGGAAACCTTGTAGCTTTTGCCTGCAAACTTTCGTTTCAACGTGGTGGAGAAGGTTACGTTGCTTTTCTTTCCAAAACCAAGTTGATAGAACATTACGAAAAAAGTATAGGTGCGGTGCATTTTGGCGGACAAAATATGGTGATTACAACTGAAGTTGCTCTAAAATTGACAAATAAATATTTTAAATAAAGAAACTATGGGAATTATAAAAGAACCAATTGATGTTGACTTCGTAGTTGACCCAAGACCATTAACTAAGGCCGAAGAAAAATCAATTAGTGACTTCATTCGTGCAGACAAAGAAAAACGTAAGTTAAAAGAGCGAAGAAAACGCACCATTATTACAAAACAAAAGCAACTTACCTGACAGAAGGCACGAACCGCTAACAACACCTACCCGAAAGGCGGAGTTTCTGATTGTATTTGGATAAATTGTATTTATTTTATAGTTTTACATCTTATTACAATTAGTATTAATGTCCCGCCCTTCGGGTAGGTGCAGACCGTTAGCGGTCATTGTAAAAACGATACCAAATGAAACAAATTCAACTAATATTTC
>CAYVDH010000252.1:0-3872 GCA_964450355.1 uncultured Flavobacteriaceae bacterium | reverse complement strand
CAGCTATTCGATCAACATATTGATAAATGAAAGTGAAATAATATCAGCCTGTATTCATGGTAATAGGGAGGCTCAAGAATGGCTTTATCATGAACATAAAAACTTGTTAATGGGTGTTTGTAGAAGGTATTGTTACTCCAAAGAACAAGCTCAAGACATTTTACAAGATAGTTTTGTAAAGATTTTTACTAACTTAAAATCATACAATGGCAGCGGTTCTTTAAAAGGATGGATGACTCGCATAGTTATCAATACAGCCATTAAAAATAATCAAAAATGGGACAGTAGAAAAGTAAATTCAGAGATAGATAATTTTGACAAAGAACTACATGTCGATTTCCTTAAAGATTTATCCTTAAAGGAATTGTTTGATTTGTTAGAAAAACTTCCAGAAGGATGTAAATTGGTATTTAATCTTTTTGTTGTTGACGGCTATAGTCACAATGAAATAGCAGAAATGCTAAATATCACCGTTGGGACATCTAAATCTCAGCTTTTCAGAGCTAAAAATTTATTGTGTCAATTCATCAATGAGTTGAAAGAATATGAACAAAAACAAATCACTAAAACAAAGATATTTTAAATGACAAACAATTTTGAAAAGGAGTTTGAAAGATTAAATCATTTTGAAGATGGTGTCGATGATTCTGTATGGTTAGGTGTAAGTTCTAAACTTGAGGCAATTGAAAAGAAAAAAAAGAAAAGAACGGCTTTATTCTTCTTTATTTCTATTCCAATGATTACTCTTTTTGTTACACATTTTTTTATTCCATTTAAAAAGCCACTAACTAATATTGAAACAAATAAAACGATTGATAATAAAACTCAATCTATTCATCAAAATCAACCAAAAGTTGATAAAGAAAAACAAATTTTTTCTATGAATAATAGTGAACGTATTAATCAAATTAATTTGAATCAACCTTTGATTTTAAATGCAAATGAAAACATTGTTTTTCCTAATGAGAATACAGTTGTAGAAGATTTAAATAATGCTGAATTGACATCGTCCTTCATTGTCAAATTAAAACCAATGCCAATAAATCAATCCCAGCTGTCATCTATTGAATTTATAGAGCTTAAAAAACCATTAAAAAAGTCAAATACTTTGAATAAAATTAATGTCAATATTGACCTTTTTCAAACCAAGTCAATATATAATCAAATAGGCTCAGGGCAAGCTTATGGATTTCAATTTGGAAAAAAATTTGGTAGAAATAAAATCATTTCAATTGGTGCAACTGTTCAAAAACAACAATTTAAAGCCTATCATCATGAAGATACTCCATTTGGATACGCTTATGACTCTATTCTAGCAATTAACGACAAACGTGAAGTATTTTATTTTAAAAAATATGATACCTTAATCTTGACAAATTCAAATCTTTTCAAAACCAATATCATGCATGTTGCAATTCCTGTAGGAGTTAGACATTCTCTTGTAAACTATAAAAAACTGTCTATTGATTTAAGTTTGGAAACTGTATTTTTATATCAATTAAGTGAAAATAAAAAATGGAATACAACAAGAGGAACTAAATTGTTAAAAGCTAATTATGATGAAGTGTATCAATACAAACATAAATTTAATATGATGTCAACTATAGGCTTAAGAATGAATTATCAAGTTTATAAACAACATCAATTGTTTGTGTCGCCAAGATTTGGCTTTGGTTTTACTTCATTGCAAAATACATTGACCCAAAAGAATACTCATTTAAAACCCATAGATTTGCAATTTGGATATTCTTTTAATTTTTAATTCCAACCAAATTACAATCATAACGGTCATATAAATAATTGGTCACATCCAATTGAAACGAAAAATGAAAAATATATTTACAATCGCCTTATTATGTTTTATTGCTTTTACATCTAAAGCGCAAACAACAGTTAATTCCTTTAATTCAAACGATTCAGTTTGGGAAAAAGTGAATAGTCCATATTTTATCACTGGTCAGATTGATATTCCAGCTAATAAAAGCTTAAAAATTGAACCAGGAGTAAAAGTTATTTTTAAAGGGAATTATAATGTTAATGCTTATGGCAAACTCACTTGTAGTGGAACATTGAACGATAGAATTGAATTTAAAGGTGATAGCTTAAATCCAGGAATTTATACCTTATGGGGAAGTGTAATTGTGTATGAATCTGTATTGTCTTACACTGGTAAGTCAAGATTTGACTATACTACTTTTAAACATGGCAATGGAGTATATTTTTATAATTATGCATTTGTGAAATTAAATAATTGTACTTTTAACTCAAATAGAGTTTGTTATAATTCTTATGGAAGTATATCAGATTCAATCATCAATTGCCGATTTGAAAATAATTCTTCAATTTTTTCTGTTGATATTAGTAATTCACCGATTCAAATATTAAACTCAAAAATTGTAAATAATGATGTTTGGTCAGGAAGACCTTCACTAGTTGTTTTAGAATTAACTAACTCGGAAATAATTGAAACTGGCATTGATCTTTTAACTATAAATATAATCAATAATTCAAAGTTAAAAGATTTAAAATGTAGTTTTCAAGATAACAAATGCGATTATGCTCTTATCCAATCTAAAAAAATAGTAAACACTACCTTTGAAAATGAAAAGTATCCTAATTTTTTGACATTGAAAGTGGAAACTGAAATGATTAATTCAACCATAAAGCATTTTAAAGTTGGAGCAAAAACAAATGCTAGTTCAGGATTAAAAGTAAAGATAAATCAGAATCTGTTTATTTCAAATCAAATTGGAGCTGAATTGTCTTCTCTCAATTCAAATTCCAATACAGTTACTTGCAATAAATTCATCAATAATCAAACTGGATTAAAATACAGCCAAAATCAAATGGACATTGTAAAAAACAACTATTTTTGCAATGTTAAATACGATGTTGAAAACACTTCTTCTACTTCACAAAATTTAACTCAAAATTATTTTTGCTCTGATAGTGTAGAAAATAAACTTTATGACCAATTGGATGATAATTTAATTGGGGCAATTAATTATAATTTATACAATGCTTCTCTTCAATCTGTAACAAAAGTAGTAGCCAAAAACAAATCAATTTTAACTCAAGCTGACACTACTGATTCCATTGATACCGCTTGTATTTCTAAAAGAAGTTACTTGGAACTAGTGTTAAATACTAAAGATACCATCTGCCATCAAATAGGTACTCCTTATGTTTCGGTTGAACCCACTGTGTTGAGCTCTAATTATTCTGCTAATCAAATTTCAGTTACTAAAACGTATCCAGTAAATGGTCCAGTAAATGCAAATATACAGGGGCAGTACATCGAAGAATACAAAGCCATTGATCCTTCAGGTAATTTTGTTACCAAAAGAAGATACATTTTTGTCAAAACTAATTGTACTTCAGCACAAACATTGTTTATTGATTTGAACACTCCTGATACCATTTGTCATAAAATAAACACACCATATAATTCTATTACTCCAACAGTTTCTAGTAACATTTTTCCAAACTCACAAATAAGTTTAGTGAAAAAAGCATCTAATGTAAATCCAAATGTAATAGGTGTTTATTTTGAAGAATTTGAAGCAACGGATGCTGCAAATGCTAAAGTAGTTAAAAGAAGGTATGTCGTAGTATCTGATACTTGTGGTAATCAAACATCAAATAAATCTGTATTTACAAACGACTTTACAATCTATCCTAATCCAAGTCAAAAAGATTTGAATATTATCGCCACAACTGATAAAGAAATCAAGGTGACTTTAATGGATGCTGTAGGTAAAATCATTTACAATAGCATTTATTCTGGTTCACTTCTATATACTATTGATACTGAAAAGTATTTAAATGGCGCTTATTTTATTCAAATAAAAATTGACAATAAAATTTATATA
>CAYVDH010000251.1:0-3875 GCA_964450355.1 uncultured Flavobacteriaceae bacterium | reverse complement strand
GCATGTTTCGCAATTCAATTTAATTGCGTTGAGAAAAAATAATCATATTCGGGATGCATCGCAAATAGGCCATATCAAAAACGCCGTGATGCGTGGCTCCGTCTTCGCCAACCAAACCGGCTCGGTCTAAACAAAAAATCACAGGAAGATTTTGCAATGCCACATCATGAATCACTTGATCATACGCTCGTTGTAAAAAAGTGGAATAAATGTTGCAAAAAACAACCATTCCTTGTGTTGCCATTCCAGCTGATAAAGTCACAGCATGTTGTTCTGCAATGCCAACATCAAACGCTCTTTCCGGAAAAGCATCCATCATGAATTTGAGCGAACTTCCCGTTGGCATCGCTGGCGTTATACCAATAATTTTTTCGTTTTGTTGAGCCAATTCAACTAAAGTCAAACCAAAAACATCTTGAAACTTTGGAGGCAAATGGCTTTCTTCTTTGAGATGAATTTCTCCGGTTAATTTATCAAATTTCCCCGGAGCATGGTATTTTACTTGTTCTTCTTCCGCTTTTTGTAGTCCTTTTCCTTTGGTGGTGATGACGTGCAAAAACTTCGGACCTTTTACATTTTTCAATCTTTCCAATTCCGAAATCACCGCTACTAAATCATGTCCGTCAATTGGACCTGAATAATCAAAATTGAGCGACTTAATCATATTATTGACTTTCGGATTTTTGCCTTCTTTTACTGCAGTCAAATAGTTTTTCAATGCTCCCACACTGGGGTCAATTCCTATCGCGTTGTCATTTAAAATCACGAGTAAATTAGCATCAGTAACTCCGGCATGATTCAACCCTTCAAACGCCATTCCGCTTGCAATCGAAGCATCGCCAATCACCGCAATATGATGTTTGTTTTCGCCTTTTAATTGGGAAGCAATCGCCATACCCAACGCCGCAGAAATAGAAGTAGAAGAATGCCCAACACCAAAGGTATCATATTCACTTTCACTTCTTTTCGGAAAACCTGAAATGCCATTTAATTGGCGATTGGTAGGGAAAATCGATTTTCTTCCAGTTAAAATTTTGTGTCCGTACGCTTGATGACCAACATCCCAAACCAATAAGTCTTCCGGAGTATGGAACACATAGTGCAAAGCAATTGTTAATTCTACAACACCTAAACTCGCACCTAAATGTCCTTCTTTTACGGAAACAATATCAATGATAAAGTCGCGTAATTCTTGGGCCAATTGCGGTAATTGATTTACGTTGAGTTTGCGTAAATCAGAAGGAAATTCGATATGTTGCAGTAAATTATCAACCATAGGACAAATGTACGAATTGAAATTGTATTTTTGTTTCTATGGAAAACCCTTTCAACGACACCTATTTCATGAAAAAAGCTTTGCAAGAAGCCGAAACCGCTTTTGAAAAAGGCGAAATTCCGGTTGGTGCCGTGATAGTGGTGGACAATAAAATCATTGCTCGAACGCATAATTTAACCGAATTGCTTCACGATGTGACCGCTCATGCCGAAATGCAAGCCATCACTTCTGCTGCCAATTTCTTAGGTGGAAAATATTTAAAAGGATGCACGCTTTACATTACGTTAGAACCTTGTCAAATGTGTGCCGGAGCTTTGTATTGGAGTCAGATTTCTAAAATCGTTTTTGGAGCCCGCGATGAACAAAGAGGATTTGTATCGATGGGAACAAAATTACATCCCAAAACAGAGGTAGTTTCAGGGGTTTTAGCAGACGAAGCATCCGATTTAATGGTTCGTTTTTTTGCTTCTAAACGGAAATAATTTATTCCAAAAATTCTTCTTAAAAATAATTATCTTTAACACAATATTTGGAATACTTTTTGTGTTATCGTGAATAAGTACCCACACCTTTTTCGTTTCATTTTTAATCTTTTTGGACAATGTCAATCAAACGTTTGATGCAACTTTTAGTTGCGGTTGTTGTGCTACATTCTTGTGGCAAAAAAGTTTCTACCGAAGAATTCAATTCTGATTTTTCGAAGTACGAGAACTACATACTTAGTTTTAGTTCCGGATTGCAATCGGCTCATTCCGATATCAGGGTGACGTTAGCGTTTGACAAACAAGAATGGCAACCGAATCAGGAAATTGATGCGGGGTTATTTGACATTTCGCCTAGCGTAAAAGGAAAAATGGTAGCATTGGCCACCAACACTATTGCTTTTGTGCCTGATAAGCCATTTGAACAAGATACGGAATATCGTATTATTTTCAAATTAGCCAAACTCATCAAAACGGAAAAAGAGTTGGAAGAATTCAAGTTTTCTGTCAAAACAGTCAAACAAGATTTTACGGTGAACCTTTTGGATTTGCAATCGTACAGCCGAGAGTTGAATTATTTAAACGGAACAATTCAAACTAGTGATTGGATGGATTTTGAAACTGCTACAAAATTGGTGGAAGCCACTCAAAACGGTAAAAATTTAAAACTTAAATTCGATAAATCACTTAGTTCGAAAACCGAATTCAAATTTATCATCGATAGCATTCAGCGAAAAGTCGAAGACAGTAAAATCACTATTTCATGGAATGGGAAACCTTTTAATATTGACCAAAAAGGAAGTGTGGAATACGACATTCCCGGCAAAAATAATTTTAAAATTGTGGGCATGGAAGTGGGTGATGAAGACAATCAATCGTTGTTCATCAATTTTTCTGACCCGATAAAAAAAGGGCAAGATTTACAAGGTTTAGTAGCGGTTGAAACGGCAAAAACGTCTAAATTTATCATTGAAGGAAATTTGCTTAAAGTTTTTTTTAGCGAACCTCTCAAAGGCGACTTGTTGGTAGAAGTTTTTCAAGGAATCTCAAGTGACGAAGGCTATAAAATGAAAGAAACCCATTCCCAACGTGTAGCTTTCAACGAAATGAAACCCAATATTCGCTTTGTGAAAAACGGAACCATTTTACCGAGTTCCAACAATCTGAAAATCAATTTTGAATCGGCGAATTTAAAAGCGGTGGATGTCAAAGTGTATAAAATTTACAAAAATAACATTCTCCAATTTTTACAAGATAATAATTTGAATGGCAAGCGAAACCTGCGAAAAGTAGCTTCGCCCGTGTCCAAACAAACCATCAATTTATTGGATAAAAAATTACCCAACTATAGTAAATGGAACACATTTGCCATCGATTTATCCAAAATCATTACCCCTGAACCAGGTGCGATTTATCGGGTGGAAATGTCGTTCAAAAAAAGTTATTCTTTGTACAGTTGTAGTAATTCAGTAACGGAATCGGAATCCGATAGTGAAGTAGAGAGCGAAGAAGTGCGTTCCAATGATGACGATTACTACGACTATTATTGGTATGATGATTACGATTGGTATGATAGTCAAGATCCTTGTGAATTGGATTATTACCGTCGTGGACCAATTGGGATGAATGTATTGGCTTCTGATTTGGGAGTCATTGCCAAACGGGGTGAAAATGGTTCGTATACTTTCGCGGTGACGAATATTGTCAACACACAACCCATAAGTGGAGCAAAGGTGGAATTGTATGATTTTCAACAACAAAAGTTGGCTTCAGTAACAACCAATGCGGAAGGAATGGCCGCTTTTCAAGTGGATAAATATGCTTTTTTTGCGATTGTTTCCAAAGATAAACAAGCCACTTACGTGAAATTAGACGAAGGGTATTCGCTTTCGGTAAGTAATTTTGATGTATCCGGTGAAAAGTTGCAAAAAGGACTCAAAGGCTATATTTATGGCGAAAGAGGTGTTTGGCGTCCCGGCGATACGTTGTTTTTAGGATTCATGCTCAATGATGCCGCAAGCAAATTGGATAAATCACATCCGATTAAATTCAAATTAAATGATCCAACCGGAAAGTTGACTTTTCAATCGGTGCAAAAATATAATGAACTGAATCAT
>CAYVDH010000250.1:0-3877 GCA_964450355.1 uncultured Flavobacteriaceae bacterium | reverse complement strand
AACGTTTTGGGGCTTTGCGAAGAAGCGGAATTAGAAGCACAAATGTTCAATTTACCACAAATGTTCATTAGAATTCCGAATGTTCAATTTAGCACTGAACCCGCCATTTTGCCAAACTGCTGTTAGCCGTTCGGTGTTTTTTTGTTCGTCATTTTCTATTTATTTCCTTTTGCTCTGTTATGCGATTTACACAACATTTCGCAGTTTTTCGTGTCTGTCGCTCCGCCTTTACTCCAAGCTGTAACGTGGTCTGCGTCCATTTCTGCTAATTTCCAAATTTTGGTTTTGTTAGCATCGTGTCCGATTGCACAATGTGAACAATTTGATATATTTTTCTTTTCAGCTTCTGCTGTCTGAATAGCGTAAGTTGATTTTTTTGTCGCTTCGTCAAAAACTCGAACTTCCAAAAGTTTAAAGTCTGTTGAGCCACCCAAAATAAATTCAAAAACGCCTTTTCTGTTTTTTATGTATGGGTCGGCATACAATTTTTTAACTTGTTCAGAAACTGTCTTTGAGTTGTATGGTTGTTTCTTATACGTTTCGTAAAGTCTGCCCCATTCAAGTCCTTTCATTTCGCTTTCTACGTCTGTAAACACTGTAGAAACCCAGTCAATAACACTTGTAAAATAGTTTTTAAGTTCTGTAATGTTGTTGTCAAATCGGTGTTTGCTCATATAATCGCCAACATTTTCTTTGCTTACCCATTCCAATGCTCTTTCTAAAAAGTCTTGTCGGTTTGCACTACCAGAAACGTAAGCACTCCATTTTTGAATGTTTGCATTTTGGCTGTTGCTAAATTCTTCTTTACCAAGTGTTACAAATGGTCCAGAATAGACAGCGTTTAATAATTCTTGATTTGTCAAAGGAACACCTGAAATATTAATGGTTCTAAACCATTCTTTTATTTCGCTTTCTGTTCCTTCACATTCATAAATTAAAAGTTTCGCTTCTAAAATTTTCTTTTGTTTGTCTTCTGCAATACCACTAAAATATTGCTCCATTCCGTTTTCGTCTTTTATGGCAAATTTGTTAGTTACAAATCTTCCAAAACTTGTAATTCGCTGTTGTCCGTCTAAAACTTCAAGGCTGTTTTTATCTACTCTGTTGAAATAAATTAAACCTAATGGATAACCTTTTAAGATTGAATTTATTACTGCAACATCTCTTTTTCCGTCTGCATAAATATAGTTGCGTTGGTATTCGGGTTGAATTGTTAAAGTACCTGAAAGTCCAAACAAACCCTTTCCTTCAAGTTCATTGTATATGAAACCATCGCAAACGTCTTTTACTGTTATATCTGTTCGTAAAGTAGTATCCATTTATTTCCTCTTTTTTATTACAAGTCTTACATAAGTTGGTATGCCATTAATTGTTCCGTCTTTGTCTTTAATTAAACCGTGTTCTTTAAATGGCATTGTATCATTTGTTATTATATCATTTGAACTAATTATTTCAAATTGTTCAGGTGAATACTTATCTAAAAAACTAATTGGAACTGCCATTGCACCGTCATAATCGCTAGGTATTGCATCCGTAAATGGAATATTAATAGCATCGTAATTATCAAACTTTTGATATTCTTTTCCTTTGATTTCCTTGTGTTTACTGAATTTTATATTGTCTTGCATTGTCATTAATGGCAAAGGTTGGTGTCGTCTACCGTGGTCAAGATTTGAATACCAAACAGAAGGCGACCTTAAATAAACTACACCATCAACAGTTCTTGTGGCTGAACTTGGTTTTTTTGTTGGGTCAACTTCTTCCGGTGAAATAAACAACATATCTTTATTAAAACTTGTAGTTCCAACCCACATTTTATTAGCTTTTATTAATGGGAAAACTTCTTTTAATGTAATTGCATTTTTGCTACCAACAATTACAAACTTCTTATCTGCTTCAACTATCCACGCTAAAAAATCTCTAAATAAAGAGAAAGGTGGATTTGTAATAATTATGTCCGCTTCGTCACGCAGTTTTTTTATTTCATCACTTTTAAAATCTCCATCGCCTTTTAAGTAAGTCCATTCCAAATCATTTACATCAATTTTTCCATCGCCACTTTTGTCATAAGTTAATGAAAATATTTTTCCGTTTTTAACAGTTTTCTTTTTGTCAAATTGAGGATTGTTCGTTTCGAAAAGAGTTGGTTGATAATTGTTTTTGTATAGTTTGCTGTCAGGTGCGTAACTTGTACTTATTAATTTTTTAAGTCCAAAGCGTTCAAAATTCTGTGCAAAAAATTTTGTGAAGTTGCTCCATTCTGGGTCATCACAAGGTAATAAAATAGTTTTGTCCTTAAATGTATTTGGGTCATAGTCTAAATAAGCCATTATTTCTTTCTCAATGTCTTGATATTGAGTATAAAATTCGTCATTCTTCGCATTTTTCGCTTTTGATAGATTACTATTTGCCATTAATTTATTGTCAATATGTTAAGTCGCAAATTTACGATTTTTATTTCTGTTATTTGTCGGTTTTGTCTGTCGGTTTTGCGGTTCGCTACACTGACGGCTAACTAGCTTATACACGATACATTGTAGCGGTTATACAACGAAGGGGTGTTGGATAGGCGCTGTTGGATGTCGTGTTATTTGTTTGCAAGTTATGGTTATTTTTATAATAAATCAAATGGTGAAATGATGTGTTGTATGCTTTGGGTACTTACATGTGTGTATATTTCAGTTGTACGGCTGCTGCTATGACCCAATATCTCCTGTATATACCTCAAATCAGTGCCATTCTCTAGCAAATGTGTTGCATAACTGTGCCGCAACCAATGCAATGTTACTGGCTTGCTTATCCCAGCTTTGCTTAAAGCCTGCTTCAATACCTGCTGCAAACTTCTGGAATCGTAGGCATGACCCTCTTGCTGCCCTTCAAATAAAAATTTTTTCGGCTTAAATGACTTGTAATATTCCCTTAATATTTCTATCGTTTTATGACTCAATGGCGCTATCCTGTCTTTTTTACCCTTCGATTGTTTGATGATCAATAAATTTCTATTGCTATCCACATGCTCCGGCTTTAATTTCAATAATTCGCCACTCCTCAACCCACACGAATAAATTAAACTTAACATGGTTCTGTGTTTTATGTTAGTCAATGAGTTTAATATCGCTTTCACTTCTTGTTTGCTTAATACATTTGGTAATTTCTTCTCCCTTTTCGGCCTGTGAATCAATTCCACATCTAATCCCAATCCCAAAGTTACTTTTAAAAACAATTTAATGGCATTGACAACCTGATTTTGATAAGAATTCGAAAAATGATTCTTTAAAATATAATCGTTGTTGAAATCAACTATGTCCTGATTCTTAATTTCCTCTATCGCTTTTTCTTTGAAATAATATAAAAAAACTTTAATAGCCTCACTGTATGTTTTTGTCGTATTTTCACTGTACCTTTTCGATTTCAACCACTGTTTAAATAACTCCACTTTTTCTAACTTCACATCATTCAACTCTTGTTGAGTTTTAGTCTCTAGTTTAAATCTTATCCTGTTTTCTGAAGTGTCGGGAACATGCCAACTTCGCAAACTACGACTCCATTTACTCCCTTCTATGGCTTTTATTCGTTTAATTAATTCATCGTTTTTCTCAAACTCTACAATGATTCGTTTTTCACCCTTATGCTTTGTAAGCTTTGATGACCATTTATACTTTTTCTCCATTTTAAAAAAGATGATTTAAATTCGTTATAAAAATTTACGGCTCCGCCTTCGTCAGTCACATTTTTGTGATTAACCAAAGGTAATATTTATAGCAAATTTAATAAAAAAATGAATATATAACTATCTAGTAGATAAAAATTTAAGTTTTTTTTAGAAAAAATTAAATTTTCCTATTTAATAAAATTTGAATTCGCTAAATTTTATTTG
>CAYVDH010000249.1:0-3915 GCA_964450355.1 uncultured Flavobacteriaceae bacterium | reverse complement strand
TAAAGTTAATTTTTATTATATATCTGAATACCAATCGAATAATATTCTTTTTATTCCTTTTGAAATTTAAGTTAAAATAATAAAATACAACATGTTCATGAATTCATATAAAAAACAGATAAATTTATCAGAATTTCAACTATAAAAATTGAATTAATTTTGTCAATTTTGCCTAAATGTTCTTAAAAATGGCTGAATTTAACATCAAAAATGAACAAAATACATGAGTATATTTTTTCATTTTTTTTAACAAAAGGAAATGTAGATTATTAAAAATTAAATCCATGACTAGTTTGATCTAAAGGTTATTTCTTATTCGCTTTCATAATTTCTTAGGGACAATTGTATTGAAATAATTTCTATACCTAATGAGAATTTAATACTCTAATTGATAAAATCAAGTGAAGAACAAGAACCATTATTGATTGTTTTGTTGGTGTACATAAAAATTAAGATTAAGCCAAAACAAATTAAAAACTTTAGCATTAATATTTTTCATTGAACATAATAGGAACACTTTACACCTACTCATTTATCCTAAAATCCATCTTTGAATATCAAAATTGAAAATAAATCTAATTGATAGGTTTTTTTGTTTGAACTTAACTCAAGTTATTTACAAATCAATTTCAATCTGGTTTTTTAATAAATCATCCATGGTTTCTCTTTTTCTAATTAAATAATCACAACCTTGATGAATAAGCACTTCAGCTGGTCTAAACCTTGAATTATAATTACTAGACATACTAAAACCATAAGCTCCAGCATTATAAAAACCTAAAATATCACCTTCTCTTACTTCATTTAATTTTCTATCCCAGCCGAAAGTATCAGTTTCACATATATAACCTACAACAGCATAAATTCTTTCAATTCCAGTTGGATTACTGACATTGATAATTTTATGGTAAGATTCGTATAACATTGGTCTGATTAAATGATTTAGTCCAGAATCTATTCCTGCAAACATGGTACTAGTAGTTTGTTTTACTATATTTGTTTTTGCAAAAAAGAAACCTGATTCACTGACTAAAAATTTACCAGGTTCAAACCACAATTCAAGTTCACGACCATAGTTTTTGCAAAATTGATTGAATCTATCTGCAATTTTTTTCCCTGTATCGTTTATGTCGGTAGTCACATCTTGGTCTTTGTAGGCAACTTTAAATCCACTTCCAAAATCCAAATACAATAAATCATGGAAACCATTAGCTGCTTCAAAAAGTAAGTCGGCCCCTCTTAAAAAAACTTCAGCATCCAATATATCTGAACCAGTATGCATGTGAAGTCCTTCTACTTTTAATTGATACAATTTAACTACACGCTCAACATGTCTTAGTTGATAATAACTTATTCCAAATTTAGAATCAATATGCCCAGTGGAAATCTTGGTATTACCACCTGCCATGATATGAGGATTTATTCTGATGCAAACAGGAATTGAAGCACCGTATTTAGCACCAAATTGTTCTAAAATTGAAATGTTATCGATGTTAATTTTAACGCCTTCTTTAACAGCCATATCAATTTCTTCCATGCTTACACCATTGGGTGTATATAATATTTCTGATGGTAAAAAACCTGCTTTTAATCCCAGCCAAACTTCTTGAATAGAAACAGCATCTAAACCTGCTCCAAATTTTTTCATCAATTTCAATATGTTAATATTACTCAATGCTTTGCAAGCAAAATGAAGGCCTAATTTAACATTAGGAAATGCATTAAATAGCTTGTTGTATTGGCTTTCCATCTTCTTGGAATTATAAACATATAATGGTGAATCATATTTTTGAATCAAATCTAATATTTTGATTCCATCAATTTCATATTGTCCATTTATTAATTCCATAATATGTGCGAAAATAATTTTTTATTGAACAAGATAAAATTAATATTGCATAAATTTTAAAATAATGGCGAGAATAATGGCAATAGACTATGGTTTACGAAGGGTTGGATTAGCTGTTACAGATCCCTTAAAAATAATAGCTCATTCACTTACAACAGTTGATAACAAAGATATTATTACTTTTTTAGAAAATTATATTAAAACAGAAATTGTAGAAAAAATCATTTTAGGCTATCCTAAAAATTTAAATGGTAAAGATACTGATTTGACATCGCATGTCTTAAAATTTGAAATAATTTTAAAAGAAAAATTTCCCGAAACTCCAATTGTTTTATGCGATGAAAGACTAACAAGTCGAATGGCTAAACAAACTTTAATAGATGCTGGTTACAAAAAGAAAGACAGAAAAAATAAAAAACTTGTAGATACGGTATCAGCTACATTAATTTTGCAAACTTATTTAGAATCTCAATGATATTACCAGTGTATGCCTATGGACACCCTACTTTAAGAAAAAAAGGGGAAACTATTGATGCGAATTATCCAAATCTTGACCAGTTAATAGAAAACATGTATGAAACCATGTATGCTAGTAACGGCATAGGTTTAGCTGCTCCTCAAGTTGGATATAGTATTCGATTGTTTATAGTAGATGGTTCACCTATTGAAGGCATTGAACCATTGAATTTTAAACAAACTTTTATTAATCCTGTCATAGTTAAGGAATGGGGCGAAGAATGGAAATACGAAGAAGGTTGCTTAAGTATTCCTACCATTAGAGAAAATGTGAGTCGTCAACCTGAATTAACAATTAAATATTTTGATGAACAATTTGTAGAACATGAAAAAAGCTACAAAGGAATGGCTGCAAGGATCATTCAACACGAATTTGATCACATTGAAGGAAAACTGTTTATTGACCATATAAGTCCTTTGAAAAGAAATTTGCTAAAAGGTAAGCTGAATAACATTAGCATAGGCAATGTTAGACATGATTATAAAATGAGGTTTTTAAAAAAATAAATAAAGTGTAGTTAAATTAATATTTTATAAAATTTTGAGCCAAATTTTAGATAATACAATCTATTGAGATAATTTATTTCAACTACATTTGAACCCTTATTAAGTTTGTATTTGTTTAATAATTTACCTTCAACAGAATACAATTCTAATTCTTGATCTTTAATTAGTTCAATGTATATTTTATTTTCAATACATTTAATAATGGGAATATTTGATTTAAGTTCTTCTATTTGTACAATATTAGAATATCCAATATCGCCACTTAAATAATACAATTTAAGTCTATAAAATCCGATTTTTCTTTTGCTATTGGTTTTAAAACTATTTGTGTAAGGGTCAGAAATAATAGTTTCAATTGGAATTAATGTGTTTTCAAAATTTTCGAATTCTTCGGAATATTCAATTTCAAAATAATCTATATTTGATGAATTACTTACTGTCCAATTAAAATATAAATAATCATTAATTTCTTCTATATAAAAATCTTCTACAAAATATTTTAAAGGTGTCAAGGTAAGCCCAGTAGTTCCACAAAAGCAAAATTCACCTGTTGTAAGTGAACTAATTTTTGAAGACCCATAGATTCTAAAATAATACTCTTCGTTTATATTTAAATTATTTAATAACAAAGAAGTGCCACTACTTGGGGAAGGTGATAAACTACATCCTAAATCTAACATCGATTTACAATCACCAAAATACTTAAAAGCTTGTATTCCTACAAAAAAAGATACATTTTGCAAAACATTAATTTTAACATTACTATCAACAGGATAAAACTTAAACCACAAGTCAGAAGCAAATTCACCAATAATTCCACACTTTGGTGTAGGAGCACAACTGTCAATTGATGTTACAGTTTTACAAAATTTAGTATTCCTAATTCCAACTCCTCCATTACAAGAAGTGCCAGTATTACATCCATAAAGCCAATTGACATCAAATGGAATAGCATTTTTTTGTAAAAAACCTGAATCAAGGCAAGGTTGAGAATATAAATTAAATTCAATAAAAAAGTAAACTATAATTAATAGTGTTATTTT
>CAYVDH010000248.1:0-3937 GCA_964450355.1 uncultured Flavobacteriaceae bacterium | reverse complement strand
GTCTAAAGTGTAAGTAAGGTAAACGCCAATGTTGTGCGGATACTCGGCAATTGATTGAAAGAAGTCCTTTGAAGTTTTCTTCATTACTGTAGTTCTTTTATTAAGCGTAACAATGCAGAATGTCTGTAATTAAAAAAGTAACGAGTTCCTTCCTCCTCTCCTTGTCTTTTCTTGTAAGATTCCCAAAGGTTTTCAATTCTGCGTTTTTCTGATGGACTTCCTTTGTCATAAAATGAATATCTGTTTTCAGAAGTGTTGAATTGAAACCATTTGCTTCTTTTCATTCTCATTTGCAATACAATATCTGATTTGGAGTTAGAGAGAAACTGCTTTGGGATTTTTTCAAATGCCTTGTCGGCATCGTTCCAAAGTGCTTTTCTATTGGGTTTGCTGTTAATATCTGAATCAATTGCTGAAACAAATTTCCCAAACCAATTATTTAAAAAAGAAAATGGAATTTTTGGATTTGGGTTCTCTAATAACTTGCTCCAAAATGTTTCTTCTTTAAAAGTTTTGTATTGAAAGTAGGGTTGGAGTAATTGAAAATATTCATCCCTGCGTCTGCTTTTAATTTTTTCAATTAGTTCTTTTTTAAACTTCTCTTTGAAATCGTCAAGCCTATGATTATTGAACAGAGAATTCTTTTTCTGAAGCTGCTTTACTAATTCCCTTAAATATTCCGCTTTGCGTTGTGGCTGTTTGTAATCACATAATATAAAGTCCCGTAAAATTGGCATCTGTCTTTCGCCAATTCTTTTCAAATAGAGTTCTAATGTATTTGGTGCAAAATTTCTGTCGGTGTAAATCTTAAAAGCATTTTGGATTACCCAACCTTTACTTGTGAATACGTCAATGTCGCTTAATTCAAAATTGTTTCCAAGAAGTCCTCCTTTTAATTCTGACTTGCTGAATTTTGTTTTCCAGCAATACACTAAAAGTTTTTCCAACCTGATTTGTATTTCCTTTTTCTGTTTTTCGTTTCTCCAAAGTGATTTGTTTGTGTTTAAAAAATGATTCACATATGCTACAAACAAATAATAAGTAGGTTTAGAAACCGAACCTGAAAAGGGCAAATACTCTGCTCCAATTTTTTCGGAGAAATCGTCAAAGCCAAAAGGGTCTCGTTCACCTTGGTCAAATGAAACAGTTTTTACGGTAAAAATATTTAGAGTTGAATTCATTTTATGCCTTGCTTTTTTTGTCTTTAAAGTTTAGCGATAAAGATAAAATATGTGCTTCGGCTACTGAATGTGATTTTGAAGGGAGATAGAGCACAATTTCAAAGAGATACTTTATTTTTTTCTTGTCAAAGTTGATTGGAAATAATTTGCTGAAATTTATTAGTGAGAATTTTCCTTTACCAATGCTCAATTTTATTTTAAAAACATCATCAATTTTCGTATCTGTAAATTTTGTAACAAGAGTAATCCATTGCTCTTGAAAAAGAAGTAGCTTGTTAGTTGTGGTAAGTTCGTTAAAGGTATAGTGCTTGTCTTGTAAAATGCTTGATAAGTGAAAACCTTTTAGTCCTGAATATGACAAAGCAATTGAGTTTATTAAATCATTCTCATTTTCGATTCTTATTGCTCTTCTTTCCATTTCCCAATTATAAAAATGAAATGTCGCTGATTTTTTGAAATCAATTTCCAAATGATTCGATTCTAATTTTTTGGGATTGAATTTGTAATTGGGTTTAATAGCGTTGTCCTGATACTTTTTTAAGATTAGAAGTTCTTCAATTTTAAATTCGGTGTGCTTCAAAAATTTCAAGTGATTTTTTGAAATTTGTTTCTTGTTGCTCACATTTATCTTTAAGAAGGGATAATCCAAAGTGAAATATGTTTCAGGGATTAAATCAAATTTAATTGGGTCAATTGTGGTAAACCCAAGTATGAAATTAATTATTGAACTATTTGCAAAACCGTTTGCAGGTCCAACTATCACACCTTTTTGTTTTAAATCCTTGACAATTTCAAAAGCAGTTAGAAAGAATTCTGCTGAACCTTGTTTCTTAATCAAGTCAAGTTCTTTATTTATTCTGGAAGCGTAAGTAGTGTCTTTGTTACAACCAAGAATTAGATTTTCTAATTCTTGGTCTTTGTTTTTATTATTCATAAAATTATGTTGTTGTGGTGCGTTGGGAAATTTGGCTCTTTTTGTTTTGCCTTTTGCGTTGGCTTGTGGGTTGGGGCAAAACAAAATGTGCCAAATGTGCGGCTGGCTAAAATTGAATTTAAAAAAATGTGCGGTGGGGAAAATAAAAAATACAGAAGGGTCGGCAATGAGTGTCGGCTTAGTTGCTGTCCAGTTGCAATATGGTCTGTATGTCTTTGGTCACTTGTCAAAATTAGCGTTTCAGTTTTATGTTTATAGTCGTTCGTTTGGTCGTTGTTGTGTCGTCTGTTAGGCTTGCTTGTAACGAACAGGTATTGCTGCAGGTGTGGAATTCATTGAATGTCCAGCCCGGAACTGCTGCCCATTAAAGATTTAAAAGTACAAGATAAAAACTAAAAGCTCAACAGAAATCCGTCCGGCGAAACTGCTGCTGATAGTGAACTACAGCCAAAGATTACAACGTCCTGCCACACTTGCAGCAATACCCATGTTATGTGCCGTATATCTGTTAGTACTCTACAAAAAAGACAAGTTTTCCTGGAAGAATTTCATTTAATTCTTTTATGTCACTTTCTGTATGATTTGTCCCTACAAGTAATATTGTCTTTAAGTTTTTCCAATTCTTTTTTATTTGTTTTGCTATATCAGCTGATAGTTTAAAATTCGGATTATTCATTAGATTTATTTCTCTGACCAAATTTAATTCAACAATGTTTGAAGGTAAAATTGAAATATCATTATTGCTGAAGTCAGCAACTTCAAGATTTTTCAACTTATAGAAATCCTTGGGTAAATCGGTTAGTTTGTTTTGTGAGAAGTCAATTTCAATCAAACTGTCAAGATTACCAATTGGTGATGTTATCTCTCTAATTTTATTAACACCAAGACCTAAATATTTTAATCGTCTCATCTGAGTTAATGGCAACGGCAAATCTGTCAAGCCACAAGAAATAAGGCTCAATAGTTCTATATTTTTAAGTCTTTCGAAATTATAACATAATGTGTCTACTACAATTGTCGTGTCCCTAAAGGCTATGTCTAAGCTAATCAGATTTGGCAATTCAAAAAGTATCCTCGGGAACTTATTAAAATCAGTCCAAGTGATATTTAAAGCTTTCAGCTCTTTCAATTTAGTTATGTCGCTTGGAATATGCTTAACAGAACTGCTATTTATATTTATTATCTCCGTTTTTGGAAAATCAAGAAGATTTGTAATAGTTGTGTCCTTGTCAGAACTGTTCAATCTAAAAAATCTGTCTGATGAAATATTAGGGGCATTAGTATTTCTATATTTATAAAAATTGTCTTGCCAACTTGGATGCATTAATGTATTGTCGCCTTGCTTTTGTCTACAAGATGTCAGAAATAAAATTATTAATATGGCGAAATTAAAGTGTCTCACTATATGGCACATAACTCTAAAATATGCGAAAGTTTTGAGATAATAAAGACTTGTGCAATCTGCCAGAAACAGCAAAAAATCAACGCCTTATAAAAAAGTGTGCGTGTTTTATGGCAGTAGCGCAATTGCAACCGATTAAATTTATTTAAACGTTTATAAGCGTTTAAAATCGGTTACTATTTCGTTATGATATCCAATTCAGTTTCCTGATTTATACAATCTTTAACGCGATCTTTCTAGATAAACCCAATTCCACAATTTTATACAGTGTATGCAACTCGGGCTCAATCAAATCATTTTCCACCCGAGAAATATAGGCCTTACTGGTGCCGCTCTTTTGCGCCAGTGCATCCTGCGATAAACCCTGTGCCTTTCTTTCCCTTCGTATGGCGCTACCTAATAAAAACCGCTTTTGCGCAA
>CAYVDH010000247.1:0-3960 GCA_964450355.1 uncultured Flavobacteriaceae bacterium | reverse complement strand
TTTGATTTAAAATAAAAAAAATATGAAAATGAAATTATTTCTGACTTTAATGATATTCATTCAAACTGTATCTGCTCAGACATTGATTGAACCTTCATCAAGGGATAATATTTCATTTAATTGCAACTCGTCTAACCATTTAAGACAAACCGACAGTTTCATGATGTCTGTTTTTGGAAAAGAAGGGTTTCAACGCTATTTTAAAGTGGATTGTTTTAAAAATAAGGACAATAAAACTGATACTGGAAAATATTTACAACCATGTGACACCAATCAGTTAAGTCATTGTAGAGAAGCTTTAATTACATATTCCTACATCAATCAAAAAGTGCCATTGAAAATTGAACTAAATTCATATATCAGTGAAAAATATAACTATTGTAATCCATCTATTGTTTGGCCCTATCTATTAACTCAAATTCCATTAAATCACCTTCAACTGCTAAGTCCTGAAGAAATAAATAAAAAATTTAAAAAGAAATTCAAGAAGAAAAGCATAGTTATTATTTTAAAAAATATAATAATAAGATATTCTAAAAATCCATCTGAAGATCCGACATTTATAAATAATAAATTTGATAGCTCAAGAGGTAAGTATCCTCATAGAGAAATCATTGTACACAAAGCTGCTAAAAATTGGAATGGCGGTTTCTATTACTTAGCTTATGATAATAAATACTCATTAGATCATGATGATGAAAAACTTCATCATCAAAAGGCATACTTTATAGATGCCACTACAGGTTCTATTTTATATGAGATTATACTTGTTGATATTAAAGACGAAAAATTGAAACATTATAAACCAAGAAAAGATTAAAAAAAGAAAAAGGAGAAATAAATGATTGAAAAAGCTATAAATACCTTAAAAAATAGAATTTTAGATATTCCGCCATTAATGAAACAAATGACAGAAGAAGAATTTTCTTATAAAACCAATCCAATATCATGGAGTAAAAAAGAAATACTTGGTCATTTAATTGACAGTGCCACAAATAATCACCAAAGGTTTGTGAGAGGACAATTTGAATTCAAACCAGTAATTGAATACAATCAAAACAAATGGAATGAGTTCAATTATTATCATTTCATTGATAGCAATCAATTGATTACATTTTGGACTGTTTACAACAAACAAATCATTGAATTAATAAGTAAAATACCTAAAGAAAATTTAAAAAAAGAAGTGAAAATAAATCACCATTTACATACCATAGAATTCCTTTTTATAGATTACGTGAATCATTTGGAACACCATTTAAATCAAATCTTAAAAAAATGACATTTTGATCAAAACGTATTTACATATTGTGCCACTAAATGTATATAACAACATGAAAATAGTAAAGTTTCTAATTGTATTCATTTTAACATTTTTCAATTTAAATCTAAATGCTCAACATTGCCAATATGATCATTCAGCATTGATTGGTGTAAGGCCAATAGATGCTAATAATAACATCATCAATGGCTTAAGAATTACTATGATTGACAATCAAGCAAATCCAATCATAGTCTCAAAAAGCATTTATAAAAAGGATAAATATGTAAGCAGTTATCAAGATACCGCTGAATTTTGGAGAAATCCTAATCCAACTAAACAAGACCATAATCGTATTCGTGAAGTAGAAAAAAGGCATTTTATACAAGCTGAAAAAGATTACATCATCATTACTAATTCCAAAGGAAATCAGGAAAAAGGAAGAGTGATAAAAATTGAAGATATAGATGGAGAAGCCAATGGAGGTAAATTTAATACTAAAATTGTAATGGTTAGCGCTGAACACATTCAAAATTTATGTGGTTATTCTGATGATAAAAATTTCATAAAGGAATACCTCCCTTTGTTTGTCAACATGGAAAAGCCTAGAGATAGGTCTCAATTTATTACAACTAAAAAACTAAATGGTTATACCTTTATTTTTGATAGAGGACCACTAGGGAATTGTCCCGAATGTCATGGTTGTTTTTGTGAATCATTTATAGTGATGGGGCCAGATAGTTCAATTTTATACAACGTACTTTTTAATTTTCAAGAAAACTATGAACCTAAAAATAGGTACGAAGAGGGTATAGATAGTTTTCAAGTTGGAGATTACAATTTTGATGGAGTACCGGATTTTATATTATTTAACGGTTACGAAAAATTTCAACAAGTTTATTTATACAATAATGAAGTAAAGAAATATAAAGTAGAACCTTTATTAAGTCGAATGGTTTTTACTCAAATTGATTATCAAAATAAAACAATATATGGTGTAATTTCAGATAATGAACCTCATGTTTTACCCAGTAAAATGATTAACGATGGTCATATTTATAATCACCATTATCAGATGAGTGGTAAAAATTTAACCAATGTAAGAATTATTTCATCCAAATTTTATAATCTATGGACTGGTGAATTTCCCCCAAAGGACTCAACTGGAAAGAGCATTAATAAACAAGATACTGGCTATTTCAATTACTATAATTACAATTTAATTAACAAAGTAATCATAAGAAAAATTAAAGCTAATTTAACCTTTGAAAAAGAATTTGTGAGGATAAATCCAAAAAATATGTCAGATCAAACAGTAAAAGAAGTATATAAAGTAACAGACAACAAATCAGACAAAGTTCTGTTAGAACTAAATGGTGTTACTTGTAATCAAGATAATTATTGTTCAGACTCTTTAAATGTAAACGACTATAATTTTGATGGACACCCTGATTTACTCATTTCAAATGAAAAAGAAAACAAGAATTATCAACTATATCTTTACTATCCAGAGACAAATGCATTTAAGCCCCAATTATTAATCTCTAGACTTTCTGACATTGACATTAACCTTAAAGAAAAAAAGATAACCGGAATTGTAGTCGAATTTGAAAATGTAAAAGACATGGTAACATTTGATAATCCAAGTGGGTTCAGAGAGAGATTAAAATCTAAAACTAAATATACTTTGATTGGCAAAAATTACAAATACCTGATTGAAGAAAAAACAAACTATATTGAAAATAACAATACAACTAAAATTGACACCATTTATTACGAATACAACAATTCCGATTTAAAACCGATTAGTAAAACCGACTTTTATAAAGGCCCCAATAATTTCCCAATAAAAAAGAATGATTTTTTTTCAAAATCATACACAGTTCACCCTTTTATTTTTGAATTTAAAAAAGTGTACTTTAAAAACAATTCAAATTCTATTGATTATGACAATAATTACACTTTAAATGTGTATTCTTCAAAAAATAAAAAACAATTCTTTACCAAAAGATTTGTATTTAACAATACCTATTACATCCAAACTGACTCACTTTATATTGATGATTACAACTTTGATGGATATCCAGATTTTGCTTTATATGAATTAAAAAACAATGACCTTTATAAATATCAAATGGGTGAACCAAGCACCTATTTAGATTTAAATTATTACACATTCGACAGCAGTAAAAATATATTTAAATCCAACTTTATAAGTGATTTAATCGAAGTAAAGTTCGATAAACAAAACAACATAGTTACAGGAGAAAAATACAATGCTTTTAAAGCCGATAGCAATGGCTATATTCATGGATATTACTTATATGAATTATCTGGTAAGGGGTTGAAACATGTTAAAAGAACAGCTAAAATAATTGATATAAAATCAAACCAATTTAAATTTGAAAATGATGTATCCTATTTTAATTTAGAAAACAATGAATTAAAAGAAATAAAAAAAGAAAATAAAGCTGTTAAACTAAATAATGAAAATAATACCAGTAAAACCATAGGTAATTTTACATTTGAAAAAAACAAAGTAGCTCTAAATCCTAAAGACTCAAACAGCTTAAATTACAGAGAAATATACAGTGTAATCAATATTAAAAATAAAAAAATCTTATTGAAAATAAATGGGCCTATTTGTTATTACCCATGCTATTATCCAAACATGTTAAAAGACACTTTAATTATCAATG
>CAYVDH010000246.1:0-3986 GCA_964450355.1 uncultured Flavobacteriaceae bacterium | reverse complement strand
TGGATTTGTAACAACATGATTTTAAAGCCTAAAGAAAAACGTTAGTCAGAATTTTTACCTCACATTTAAAATTAATCGTTTATGAAAAAGACACAAATCACAAGAACAACATTACTTGCAATATTATTTTTTATTGCAAGTGTAACACAAGCCCAGTCATTTATTGACAGCCTTGTATTAGAAAAAGTATTTGATAGAACACCCTATATTTTTGAGGGAACAGTTTTGGAAAAGTGCTATTTTAAAGAACCAAGTAACGGACTTATCTACACAGCTAACGTTGTCGAAGTTTCTAAATTTATCAAAGGAACGCTTCAATGTGGAACAGTAACCGTAATTACCGAAGGCGGAGAAACAACAGACGAGAAACAAACACTTAGCCACAACACAGAATTTACAAAAGGCTATATTGGTATTTTTGCTTGCATACCAAGCCACTTGCCAACAAGCACCAACTGTCCAACAACAGACAATCGTGATGCGCTATCGCTTATTTACAACGAACACGCACAGATTGACTATTTTGCAGACGGCATTAACAAAGTAGCCGAAGGGTTCAACTCCAAATTTGAAACATTACAAGACCTTTATAATTTCTTATCCTATAAACTGGGCTATACAATTATAGATTGCAATACAGCAAATTTTCAGTTTTTTGAAAATGAAGTTGCAAAAATACAACCCCCAATAATTCCTTTTAATGAGGAGGACAATTCTGGAATAGATATGACATCAAGGGCAGCAGGGGACTATGTAAAATACACCTTAGCTAATCCACAAATTACAGGACACAGTACAAAATTCTACGAATTTGATGTAAAAATTGAAGCGAATGACAATAACACTTTTCTAGGTAAAGGAGCATTTAGAATTGGCTACAATACGAGTGCCTTCGGCACCCTTATTGTGAGCAATGTTATCCTTAACCTAGATGCTTCCTTTGACGCAGTAACGTATAACAATGTCCAAAAATACAATATAAATGATAGTACGTTTAGTGTAATTGTGGATGGACCAGCCAACCCGACAAATAGGAAAAATATTACAACGACAAAAGCAACAATTGTTCATATTAAAATACCATATACGAACTGTTCAAAGTATCCTAACATTTCTTTTGCATTTACACCTCCCGCAACAGCAACAGCTAATAACATTTATACATTGAGCGCAAACGCACCGAGTAGTCAAACATTCAACTACGATAGTGTTTTTACATCGGGCATACAACAGGGCTTTATTTGTGAACCTGAAATAAGTTTTGTTTATAAAAATGGAAACTTTCCAGATGCAGAAGTTTCTGGTGGAACAAACACACAAGTAATAATAGAGGGCAATCACTTTTTAGCACAAAGAGGTAAGCTGTATTTAAAAAATGCAGACGATGGTGCAGCTACTTTTTTACCATTAGACCACTACGATATTTTGGATTGGAATGATACTTTAATTTTCTTCACAATGCCTTCTCAAGTTGATTCAGCCATTTTCCAAAGTGGTAGTTATAAGATTGCTACTGTTGGCAGTGGAGTACCATTTGTGAAAAATATCTTAGGATTAAAGTCCGACTCAATATCACTTGCTCCAAACAAGTTAAATATTCCCTTTTCTACTTCGCAATCTTCAAAGAAAGTAGCGGGTACTTTTTTTAAGGATAATCGGGTTTTATTATCCAATCATAACGATAGTGCATTTTCGTTTGTTTTAAACAACAACATTTCACAACCAATGCACGAATGCGTAAAAGCTGCAATCAATAGGTGGCGATGTGCAACAGGTGTAAACTTTAAGTTGGACGAAACTACAACAACAACTGATACTGTAAAATTAGATGGAAAAAATGTAATTACATTAGGCAATTTTGCTCCAAAAGATTCAGGTGTTTGGGCAATCACTAGAACGTATGCTGATGTATCTTGTAATGGATTAGATGAGCCGTTTCCAATACAAGAAATAGACATCAAAGTCAATGCTGCCGCAGTATCTAAGTTCTTTTACGATACAACTGGGTTTCAAAATAATCCACCTTTTAAGACTGACTTTTTTGCAGTCATTCTACACGAGTTAGGACACGCCCATCAAATAGAACACGTTAATAATGCCTCAGACTTAATGTACTTTACACAAGTTCAAGCTGGAGCTATTGCGCTACCATCTGGAAGTAGAAGAACAATAAAGTATAACGACCAAAGTGGTGGAGATTATGTGATGGGTCGAAGTACTACTACAAATTATGGTTTTGCTTGCAGTTACAATATACCTATGGCTATGCAAGATACATTTTGTAGGGTAAATCCAAATGGAATTAGAGAAACCGAAACAACATTTGAGGCAAAAGTTTATCCAAATCCATTCACTAATGAACTCTATATTAAATCGGACGAACCCATAACTTCAATTCAGCTTTTTGATTTACAGGGCAGATTGGTTATTAGGGAGGTAGATGTAAATTATTTAGATGTAACCATTCCTACAACTAATTTGAGTGGAGGTGTTTACATTTTACAGCTACATTCAAAACACAAAGAACTTAAAAGAAAAGTAATATGCAACCAATAACAAAATTACTTATTTCCATCTTCTTTATTAGTATGTGGGGCTGCGCCCCACATACTAATAAAATTGTTGCTACATCAGCACCTCAAACACAGGTTGCTACAAGTAGGAATTGTACCAGTTGCTTAGATATTAAAGAGCAAATAAGAACGCACTTTTTTTTAAAAAGAGATACCTCATTTTATTACAATAACAACAAAACAAAGATTGTCGAACCAGACAGCATTTATTATTCAGATATAAACTTAGACAGTTTTTTGCATACACCAATAGTTCAACAATGTTTTAAAGAATGCTACACCTTAAACGATGTAAGGCAAATGTTTTATAAAGATAGTTATTATGTATTAGGGAATTATCAGTTTGGGATAGTTTACAAATTTACCCACAGGCGCATTCATCCGCAAAGCCACATCAACGGAGATAGTGAAATCGGCATTGGTTTTGACTCGTTGGGCAACACAACTTCCTTATTTTTTATGCGCCATTATCCTACTGATAGAAATGAGGTTGAAATTGGAACAAAATAAAACATCACTTAACACGGTATTTAATGAAAGAGCGGGTTTGGTCGTTAAACTTAAATTTACACCTTCTACCGAAGTTCAGTTGTATGTGCAAAGGTAGCCCTTTTTTTCCGCTCCTTCATAAATACCGATCCCGTTACAAGCAAGGCAAATTGAAAATTTAGAGACAATGAAAATAGCGACTTGGAACTTAGAAAGACCAAATAAATCGACAAAGAAAAATAAAGAAATTATTGACAGTTTGGTAAATGTTAATGCAGACATTTTAATACTTACTGAAACGAATGAACTAATAAATTTTGACGACAATTACAATTATTTTCACTCTTCAAAACTTGTAGAAAACTTATATAAAGACGGTGAAAGAAGAGTTAGTATTTATTCTAAGTATAATTCACTTGGACAATACGAAACGTTTAGAAATGACACAAGTATTTGCGTAAAATTTAAAACACCATTTGGTAACTTGGCAGTTTATGGAACAATTATCGGAGTTTATGGAAACAGACACACAAGTTTTATGCAAGACCTAAATTTACAAATCGCTGACTTCGAGAAAATTTCTAAGACAGAAAATTTATGTATTGCTGGTGACTTTAATATTTCATTCTCAGACAATTATTATTACACAGCAGAAGGACGAAATAAATTGAATAAGACTTTTGCAAATTTGAACTTGAGAAACTTAACAGAAAATATTGCGCAGAACATTGACCACATTGTATTGACAAAAGAATTTGTTGGTGAAAGACTTGTAAAATTTGAGACGTGGAACTTGGACAAAAAACTTAGTGATCACATTGGTGTTGCTGTCGACATTTCTTAGAAACTTTAGAAAATTGCCCAGCTTGTAACAGCAGTAGCTGTTGCACAACCACTCCAAAAACATTCAAAGTAGAAATTTAA
>CAYVDH010000245.1:0-4084 GCA_964450355.1 uncultured Flavobacteriaceae bacterium | reverse complement strand
AAAATGCTTATATTGAACGTATTAAACACATTAAATAATAAAAATATTTAAAATTGAATTAAAACATACAAAAAAAATTCATAAATAAAATTTGTGTTTTTCTATAATTTAGATTAGTTTTCCAAATCGGTGAACTTATCTTTATTAATACAAATTAAATTTTAATCGCACTGAACTGAATATGCTTTAAAAATAAACAATTAGTTAAACCACGGTATAAACCTAATACTATCGAAACAACCTTTAAAAAATAAACCCCACTCCTACTCAGGTGCAAACGCAGCCCGAAAGTGCGAAGCACGGGAGCAAAGCGGACCCAAAAGGGCGAGGGATTGCTGCCCAATTTTTTTATACTTAATAGCGGGAAGCTGTATTTTAACAATGTCAATATAAATATGTAATTTAGGAATTAAAAGCTGTAATAAAATCATTACCTTTGCGCCCCCCTTATGATTGGAGTATCTAATGTATCATTGCGCTATGGTAAGCGTGTATTGTTTGACGAAGTCAATGTAAAATTTGTACCTGGAAATTGTTATGGCGTTATTGGTGCCAACGGTGCCGGTAAATCTACTTTTTTAAAAATATTGTCTGGCGAAATTGAACCTTCTACTGGTCATGTGGACATTGAAAAAGACAAGAGACTGAGTTTCTTGAAACAAAACCATTTTGAATTTGATGAGTTTCAAGTCATTGAAACCGTTATTATGGGAAACAAACGCCTGTATGAAATCATCAAAGAAAAGGAAACCTTGTACGCCAAAGCCGATTTTACGGATGAAGATGGTATAAAAGCCAGTGAATTGGAAGAAAAATTTGCAGAGATGGAAGGATGGAATGCCGAAAGTGATGCTGGTAGCTTATTGAGTGGTCTTGGCATTACTGAAGAATCGCATTTCAAAAAACTAAATGAGTTAAATAACAATCAAAAGGTAAGAGTTTTATTGGCTCAAGCTTTGTTTGGAAATCCTGACATCCTGTTGTTAGACGAGCCAACCAATGGTTTGGATGTAGAAACCATCGCTTGGCTTGAGAATTTCTTAGCCAATTTTGAAAACACCGTATTGGTAGTATCTCACGACAGGCACTTTTTAGATTCAGTATGTACCCATGTTGCAGATATCGATTTTAATAAAATTCAGGTGTATTCTGGAAACTATACGTTCTGGTATCAATCATCGCAATTGGCTTTAAAACAAAAACAAGATTCCAATAAAAAGGCTGAAGAGAAAAAGAAAGAATTGATGGAGTTTATTCAACGTTTTAGTGCCAACGTAGCCAAAAGCAAACAGGCAACTAGCCGTAGAAAAATGATTGATAAACTAAACATAGAAGAGATAAAACCTTCTACAAGAAAATACCCTGCTATATTCTTTATACAAGAGAGAGAAGCTGGCGACCAAGTACTTAATATCGAAAACTTAAGTTTTAAATTGGAAGGTGAAACCTTGTTTAACAACATCAACTTTGTGGTAAACAAAGGCGACAAAATTGCTATATTGTCAAGAAACTCATTGGCTATCACTAAATTTTTTCAGTGTGTCGCTGGTGAAGAAAAACCAAATTCTGGCGAAATCAATTGGGGTATTACTATAAAAAAATCCTACATCCCTAATGAAAACTCGACTTACTTTGATGGAGTAGATTTAAATCTAATTGATTGGTTAAGACAATTCAGCAAAGAAAAAGATGAGACATTTATTAGAGGATTTTTAGGTAAAATGCTGTTCAGCGGTGAAGAGAGTTTGAAAAAAGCATCGGTATTGAGTGGAGGTGAAAAAGTAAGGTGCATGATGAGTAAAACGATGTTAGAAAGTCCTAATTTAATTATAGCAGATGAACCAACAAACCACTTAGACTTAGAAAGCATACAATCGTTGAACAACAGTTTCATTGATTACAAAGGCACATTGTTGTTTTATAGCCATGACCACGAGTTTATCAATACCGTAGCAAACAGAATCATTGAAATAGGACCTAAAGGCATGATTGACAGAAACATGACCTATGATGATTACATAGAAGATGAAGGTATAAAAGAGAGAAAAGCCGAAGTTTACGGAAAATAAATTATTTAAACTTTATCCATTTTGTTTCTGTAGTCCTAGTTCCAATATCGCCATTGTAATGAAATTTTATTTTTAATCTTATTGAATCAGTTGTTGGATTTTCCATAATTAACAAATAAAACTCATCATTATTATAAAAATTGATTCTATTTAATTTAAATTGGTTCAATCTATAAATCATTCCATTTGTGTTATATTTATCAACATACCCCATAAATTGAGTGACATCAGAATTAGCTCCTATGATGTTATTGTAAGGGCTTAATGTTTCAACCTCTATTGAATCAGGTGTATAATAGGGTATTTGAGCTGGACTTCGAGCAAATGCTTCATTGATTATTCCTGTATTTTTTTTCTGTGTAATGTAAATTAATTCTTGAAACAAACCAACAGCTGGAATGTCGAAATTGCGATCAAATGGACCAGAAATGGTGTCAATTTTCGAGTTTGTATATTTGTATATTTTTGTTACTTTCAAATCACCTATTTCGGTTCTAGTAGGGTCGTCTTTACAAGAATACAGGGCAATGACTGCAGAAAACAAGAAAATGAATTTATGCATTTGCCTGGGCTTGTTTTTGCTTGTATTTAATCAACTGAGCTTTTAATGCATCTTCAGCACTGTCTAAGGCATTTTCAAAAGTTCTATCGTGTTCTTCAACAAACAGGGTTTGATTGGCTACATTCATTTTTATTTCAATGAATTTATTTTCTTTTCCTTCGGTATTTTCTACCTTAAGGTAAACTGTGGCATCGATGATTTTATCATAAAAATGTGCCAACTTATTTAATTTTGAAGAGATTAATTCTAAAAGTTTTTTGTCGGCTTTAAAGTTTGTGTTGTGAAATGTAATGTCCATAATGATTAAATTTAAAAGGTAAATATTGTGTTTTATTTATTAGCTTCGGGGGTGAGCAGTTTGATGAATTTTTTTTAATCTATCAACACTGTTATGGGTGTATATCTGAGTAGCAGACAAATTAGCATGACCTAACAACTCCTTAATTGCATTGAGGTCAGCACCATTGTTTAACAAATGAGTAGCAAAAGTATGTCTTAATACATGAGGACTTTTTTTACTCAAGGTGGTGTGTAAGGATAAGTATTTTTTTACTAGTCTATACACATAATTGGGATATAATTTTAATCCTTTGTTAGTGGTAAGAAGGTATGGATTTTCGGGATATAAATTTAATTTTTCATCTAATATTTCTTTCAATTCGGAAGTAATGGGTATAAGTCTTTCTTTGTTGCGTTTGCCTAACACTTTGATGGTATTAAATGATGGGTCAAAATTTGCCTTTTTAAGATGAATAAGTTCGCTAAGTCGCATTCCTGTGTGGTAAAAAATGGTTAAAAACTGAAAACCTTCTTTCAGATCATCCTCATTATTATTCAGGTTAATTTCATCCATTTTAGATTGTTCAATAAATACAGGTAGCTTTTTAGACACTTTGGGAGAAGTTACTTTTAACATTGGATTTATTTGAACAAGGTTGTGTTTGCACAAATATTTGTAATAAGTTTTTAAAGAGGATATTTTGCGGTTAACGCTTTTAGGGTCAATTTTGGAAGACAAAAGAAAAGCACACCATGATTTAATTTGAAGATGGTTTATTTGTTTGATTTCATTGACTTCGAATTGAACAATAAGGTAATCAAAGCATTGGTTTAAATCGTTGATGTATGCCGTAGAAGTGTGTATAGAAACTTTTTTTTCTGAAAGCAAATAAGTTTGGAAATGCGATATAAAAAAAGCGTCCGAAAGAATCATAATAGATTATTCGGACGCTAAATTATGTATAAAAAATATTATTTCCTAATTTGATTGTTCGTTTTGAACAAATTGGCGATAAGCTGCTTTTTTAATTTCCATTCTACGAGTGATAGAAGGCTTTTCAAAAGCTTGTCTAGCTCTTAATTCTTTCATTATACCAATTTTCTCGTATTTTTTTTTGTACTTTTTTAACGCTTTATCAAGGTTTTCGTTGTCTTTGATGTTAATGTAAATCAT
>CAYVDH010000244.1:0-4096 GCA_964450355.1 uncultured Flavobacteriaceae bacterium | reverse complement strand
AAATTGTGTATTAGCAAATTATAAAATATTAAAAAAAAGAGTGGACAAGTCAGGACTGATTTTAATCCCAATTTACTGTTTTAATTTCAATTTTATCTTCATGGTAAATACACTGAACTAGCTCTTTGTTGTTAAAGACATAATGATGATTTGATATTGGATAATTCAATGTTTTAATTGAAGTTTTGTTTGTTTTTAAATCAACCTTGATGAAATCAGTTTTGTGGTTTTCAATATTGCTAACTACAGCATACATCACTCCATCCATTTGTTTTGCAACTAATACCATTCTGCCATATTCTTTTTGTAATTCTTCAAAATTTATTCCGCTAAATATTTGAGTTTTTCTAAAACTAACTTTATTTGTACTATCTAGTTTTTCTTTGATTTTATATGGGTCTATAAAACTTTGATTGTTGATGTTGTAAAAAACAGGATAAGGAAATTGATAAACACATTCAAAATCGGAATTTAACACTGGAAAATAATTAGGACTGTTTAAAAACAGAAAATTTGAAAACAAAAGATGTTTTTTAAAATAGACAAAAGATTTAGAATGATAATACGTTTGATTTAGAATTAATTTTTTTTCATCAAACACATATCCAGAGTATGCGAATTTACTGCTATCTGTTAAATTATGCATCAATATCAAATGCCCCTGAGCATTAAATTCAAAAGGATGGTAATTGTTAAAGCATTTATAAGAACTGTTATTGATGTCGTTAAGTATATAAAACTCCTTAAACCTCAACAATGAATCGAATTTTAAAAATCCAAATCTAAACCTAGTTAAACCTCTATTAATTTGAAACAAAATAGAAACATACACATTCCCTTTGTGAGTTGAAACATTCAAACATGCATAATCTTTTATTGCGCTGTCTAGCTCATTTAAATGAGAAGCTCCAGAAATTGCATACCTTTTTGCAGCATTTTTAATTAATTTAAAATGAATCATGGTGTCTTTATTGAAGTTTTTTTTCACCAATTGATTTCCAGTTTTAATGTCATAGTTAGTTAAAACTTTATTTTCTAAAACATACAAAATTCCATTTTCAGCACAAATACCTTTCACCTTTTGAGCTTTTAAACCATTAAAACATATCAAAAACAAAAACAGATACAAATGCATTGATTTCAACATAATACAATATTAACAAACAATTTGGATGTTTATTGTATTTTTACTTATTTAACTTATTCACAGTTATTAGTTGTGAATAAAATAGAAGGAATCATCAACGATTCTATTCAACATTTTTTTACCTTTGTTCGCATGAAATCAGACATAGAAATTTCAAGAGAAAGCAAGCTTGAAAACATCCAAACTATAGCAAATAATCTTGAAATCAACAACGATTACATCACACAATACGGCAAATACAAGGCAAAAATCAATATTGATATCATTGATGAAAATAAAGTAAAAAAAAGCAACCTAATATTGGTTACAGCCATCTCCCCTACTAAGTCAGGTGTTGGTAAAACAGTGTCGAGTGTTAGTTTGACTCTAGGATTAAATAAATTTGGCAAAAAGAGCATTGTTGCATTGAGGGAGCCATCATTAGGCCCTGTATTTGGAATGAAAGGTGGAGCTGCTGGAGGTGGTTACGCACAAGTATTGCCAATGGAAGATATAAATCTGCATTTTACTGGCGATTTTCACGCCATCACTTGTGCTAACAACACAATTGCAGCATTGTTAGACAATTACCAATTCAACAACATCAATACAGATAAAGCCCTAAAACAAATAGTATGGAAAAGGGTATTGGATGTAAACGATCGTTCATTGAGATACATCAATACCGGATTAGGTGGAAGAACAAATGGAATTCCTCAAGAAACGGGTTTTGATATCACTCCAGCTTCAGAAATCATGGCAATTTTGTGTTTGTCAAAAAACGAAGACGATTTAAAACAAAGAATCAACAACATAGTACTTGGCTACAAACTGGATAATTCGCCATTTTTATTATCAGAACTTGGGATAGCTGATGCTATAGTCATCTTATTAAGAGAGGCATTGATGCCAAATTTGGTTCAAACGACCGAAAACACAGCTGCAATTATTCATGGAGGTCCATTTGCAAATATTGCACATGGCTGCAATTCCATATTAGCTACCAAAATGGCTATGAGTTTATCCGATTATGTAGTTACAGAAGCTGGTTTTGGAAGCGACTTAGGGGCAGAAAAATTTTTAGATATAAAATGTCGTATAGCAGACTTGCAACCCAAACTCACTGTGTTAGTAATTACTACACAAGCCTTAAAAAACCACAGTGGATTGACAGATGACGAGGCTAAAAAACCAAATTTACAAGCATTAAAAGAAGGCTTACCTAATTTAGAAAGGCATATCGAAAATTTAAAATCATTTGGTCAATCAGTGTTAGTAGCCTTAAATCATTTTTATTTTGATGTGGACGAAGAAATAGAATTTTTAAAGGGTTGGAGTTCAAATAATGGAAGTTCATTTTGTGTCAACAAAGCCTTTGTCAATGGAGGAAATGGTGCTGTGGAAATGGCTGAGATGGCTATAAAAATAATAGAAGAATCGCCTTCAAACAACATTCAATATCAATACGAGTTATCTGACAGTATTGAAACTAAATTAACAAAAATTGCTACTCAAATATACAGAGCCAGCGGCATTGAATTAAGCAACAAAGCCAAAACATCTTTAACTAAAATCAATAAAAACAATTGGGGAAACTTACCTGTATGCATAGCTAAAACACAGTATTCATTTACAGACAATCCTAAAATTTCAGGTGCACCAATCAACCATGTATTGCACATTGAGGATTTAATCATCAATGCAGGTGCTGGATTTGTAGTTGCAGTAGCTGGTGAAATAATGAGAATGCCAGGATTGCCTAAAGTTCCTGCTGCAATGGAAATGCGAATAGTGAATGGAGAAATTGAAGGGTTGAGTTAATTAACTACTTCAATTTTTAGTTTATTTATTGGAATGTAATCTTCTATTATTTCTTCTGATTTATACACCTTGTGTCTAGGTTTGATTGCATTTACAATTAAAAACGAAACTGCTAATAAAGGCATTGGAAGAGCTACAGCTAATATGACTCCAAGAGGTATAAATCTTTTATTCCTAATTTTTTTTACTGCATCATCATTCCTGTATTCTAAGAACACATGAGACAAATCTTTGATGTTAAACACAATGCTGTTAGGATCTCCAAAAAAATCAATAAAACAAAATTGTGAATCATTTAATAAGTTGATTTTCCCTGAATATTTTTCACCGTCTTTATAGATAAATTTCATTGTACTTTTGTACTTAAAATTAAACTCTTCTTGAGCATCTATAACAGTCACTTTAATGGTATTGCCTTGAGAATACAACGTATTAAATTTGATTAAAAGAGCTATAAAAATGAAAGATAGAATTTTTTTCATGTATTTTTTTAATTTCTAAGCGACAATATAACCATCTTTCATCACTAATTTTCTATCAGCTAAATTTGCTAATTCTTCATTGTGTGTGACTATAACAAAGGTGTAACCAAAATCTTTCCTTAAATTTAAAAACAGTTGATGCAATTCTCTTGCATTTTTCGAATCGAGGTTACCACTAGGTTCATCAGCAAAAATCACTTTTGGGGAATTGATTAATGCTCTGGCTACAGCACATCTTTGTTGTTCACCACCAGATAATTCAGATGGTTTGTGGTGCAAACGATGAGCTAAATTAAGATATGTCAATAATTCTACAGCCCTTTTTTCAGTTTCTATTTTATTTTTTTTACCAATCCAAGCAGGCAAACAAACATTTTCTAAACAAGTAAATTCAGGAAGTAATTGATGGAATTGGAATATAAAACCAATGTTTGAATTGCGAAATTTCGCCAATTCGTTGGATTTTAAATTGAATATGGATTTGTCATTGAAATACAAATTCCCTTTTGAGCCAGAATCAAGTGTCCCTAAAATTTGTAACAATGTAGTTTTTCCTGCTCCTGAATCACCAACTATGGAAATGATTTCGTTTTCTTTAATTTCTAAATCAATTCCTTTCAAAACTTCAAGTGTTCCGTATGATTTGGTAATTCCTTCGGCTTTAATC
>CAYVDH010000243.1:0-4106 GCA_964450355.1 uncultured Flavobacteriaceae bacterium | reverse complement strand
AACATCATATACATATTACATTGTATATCTTGTTTTTAAAACTTCAATTGAAATATTTTAATGATGTATTTTAAATAAATAATAAACATGTTGCTGTAAATTCCATTGGCTTTTAATGCTTTCAAATCCTCAGCATTCATTAATTTTTTGCTTTTGAAACCTGATGAACTGAGCCCACCATCACGCATGTGTACTGAAACATAATTTGTAGAAAAAGAGGTTAAATGATGTATAAGATAAAAACGAACAAACCACTCGAAATCACCACTTATTTTATAAAATGGCCTGAAATAACCAACTATATCTAGAGCTTTTCGAGTTATAAAAAAACCTGGATGAGGTGGTTGAATTCCCAATTTTAATTGCCAATTTTTAAATTTAGTAGCGTCATAAACTCTGAAAGGTCGATCAAATTTATTTTGTTTGAAAATGTGAACAGAACTACTAATTGCATTGCAATCGCTGTTATTTTCAAACATGTTCACAATGGAAGAAATGACCTCTGAATGAGGATAAAAATCATCTGAGTGAATGATTCCAATAATATCACCTGTAGAAATTGCCAAGCCCTTATTTAGTGCATCATATAAACCGTTATCAGGTTCAGAAATAAAATATGCAATGTTGTGTTTGTACTTTTCAATGATGGATTTAGTATCGTCTTTAGAATTTCCATCTATAACAATGTACTCAATGTTCTTGTAAGATTGGCTTACTACAGATTGAATGGTATGTTCAATTGTTTTTTCAGCGTTAAAAGAAATGGTAATGATAGAAACTTTAACAGGGTTATTCAATGTGGCGTTCTTTTATTTTTTCAGCAGGATTGCCTTTGTAAATGTAATATGGTTCAAGGTCTTTATTAGCAACACTTAATACCGTTAATATACTGTGAGTATGACAAATGACACCACCACATACGATGGATTTGGCACCTATCCATACTCCATCTTCTATTGTGATACTGGAGGTCAATAAATCGAAAGTTGTTTTAGAATAATGATGATTGCCACATAGTAACAAAGCACCTTGCGAAATACAAACATTATTTCCGATATTTACTTGCACCAAATTATCAATCCAAGCATTTTCACCAATCCATACATTGTTTCCAATGGATAAATTCCATGGATATTTAATGTTTACTCTTGGTTTGATGATGACATTAAAACCAACTTTGGCACCAAACAATTTGAGAAAAAAAACTTTTAATAGATAAGAATGTACAAATGATTTAAAAAATAACGCATTAATTAAATACCAAAGTATTCGTTTAACTTTTGATGCTCCTACTTTGAATTCATTGTTATTAAATGAACTTAAATCAACCGTTTTTTTCATTTATTAGTTGACAAAGTTAAATCTAAAACTTTAAAATACACTTCTTCAAAATGATTATCGTTAAAATAGTTCATGGCAAGCTGGTGTGAACCCATTTTCCATAAATGGTATTGCTCAATACTTAATGAATCAAAATATTGAATAGCGTTAATTAATTCAGTAGTACTTTCAGGATTTATTTCAATACCTGCATGATGTTCTTGTATCTGCTTCCATGGTGTGTTATTTCCAATGATAACAGGAACTGCATGTGCAAAACTTTCGAAAATAGAATGACCAAAATTTTCTCCTAAACTAGGCATGACCATCACATCTGTATCATGAAAAACTTGGCTAAGTAAGTGGTGGGGTATTTCTTTTGTCCATTTTGAATGAATATTTACAGGCAATTCTTTTAAACTGCTTTCAAACAACTGTTGATAATGGCTATCGATGCAAGAACCAACAAAATGAACATGGATTTTTAATGGAGTATTTTTTAACGCATTTAATAAGGTCAAAGGATTTTTTTCTGGTGAAATTCTGCCAAGAAACAATAATCTTAACGACTTATCAGAAGAACGCCATTGTTTATTATCTAATTCAATTGAATGAATTGGATACATTGGTATATTTGGTACAATTTGAATTGTAGATTTAGAGAAGTACCTATAAATTTCGTTTTTTTCATGTTCTGAGGTGGCTAAAAAAGTTGTTTTTTTATAAAGATCTATTCCCCTTGCAAAAGCTAAAAACATTAATTTTTTAGTTGGTTTGATGCTCAAAGCACTTTGATGTAACATACCTCTTACTGAAATAAAAATGTTAGAAATAGAAGTGATATTTGCAAAAAACAATGGTAAAATACTAAACCAAAATGAAAATATACCATTGATAATAATTACTTTATCATTACTTTCTTTGATTATTGATTTAATTGTTTTAAAACCTAAATTTGATTTAGACAAATACATGACTTGGTGGTTCTTTGACAAAGTGAACCAAGTATTTGGTTTTATTTCACTGTATTCTGTTGCAGACCCATAATCAGTATTTCTAGTTACTACTTTTACATTTGTTTGTAGGCTTAATAAATTAGCTAAATTATAAACGGATTGTATGGGACCACCTGCTTTAAAACCAGGGTAATACCAATCAGTAAAAATTAAAATTTCTTTTAAATTATTTGATTCCATTTTGTTTAAACCAATGACCTAATACTGATAAATGCCACACCATGTTCCATTTAAATTTATCTTCATTATTAAAATAACTTTTACTTAATTTATCTAGGTAATTTGAATCAAAATATGGAATGTTTTTAAGTTCATTGATACCCAATAAAACAAATTCTTTTAATTCGTTTTTCATCCATTTGGCATAAGGAAGTACAAATCCCATTTTAGGCCTATTTACAATATCCTCAGGAAGTAATCCGTCTAAAGAATCTACTAACAATTGTTTGGGAGAATTACCAAATTTGTATTGATCGGGTAAGGATAATACATATTCAACCAATTGGAAATCTAAAAATGGCTCACGAACTTCTAAAGCTGCTGCCATACTCATTTGGTCAGCATCTCTTAATAATAATGGTGATAAATAATGTTGCCATTCAGCAATGGATAAATCTGAAATGTTATCAACCTTTATTGAATAATTTTGAGAAGAATTTATATTTAATAATTTATTAATAGAAAATACAAGCTGATAAATATTTTGTTACAATTTCAATGTTTTACTTGATATTTATGGTATTTTTAATGTTTCTAACAATATTAATGTATTTATCGTCTTTTACATAAAGGATTCAAGTTCCTTCAGCGCAATTGAATAAAACAGCAAATAATTGAACACTTCCACCAAAAATTTATAAAAGCAAAAAAACCATTAGTAGAACTAATTAAACAAGATCAAAGGATATTTGAATAGTCAAATTTAAATTGGTAATTTATAGGTTAATAAGATGAAAAACTCATATAAATATATATTTTTCCACACGTATTTAATATTATTAAGATATTTATGAAATTCGCATTGGTTGGCTTAATCGCTGCCTTTTTTGGCCTAGCTATGTCTGCTGAATAAGTTAAATCTGCACCCAAAACTGCTGGTACTTATTTATGTTATAAAGATGTTAATGTTGAAGTGTAAGGATAGGAAGATGAAGAAGCTTAATACTTACCAGAAGAAGATCAAGAATAAGAGCAAGTTTAGCCCTAGGAAGAAACAGTTGTTGTGACTTAAACTAGAAAAACATCTTGGAAAAAAGGAGCACCTCAAGAGAGAGTTCAAAACGATCAGAAATGGGGAAAAAACAACAACTATAAAAACAACAACAAACAAAATTAGAAAGCAACTGAAAAAATCAAGCAATGGGCTCAACAAGGTAACTCTAAATGGTCAAAAACTCAATAAGCGCCATCGAAAACTCAATAAGCGCCATCGAAAACTCAAGAAAAAGTGAACCAAAAATGGGGTAAAGAGTAAAAAACTGCTGATAAGAGTGGTGCAAAACAAAAAGGATGGAATCCTAAGCAACAATAATAAGTTAAAACATAAGTCAATCAAGCAAAGAATAATAATCAGGATAGTAAAAACCAGAATCAGAAATAAAATTATTCCGGCAAGTCACAAAAATGGCAAAATCAAAAATCTTAAAAACAAAGCAGCCATCACGGAAGCAGCCAGCATCAAAAAAATGGACAATGGAAGGGAAATCATAAGCAATCAGGCCATGGAAAACATCAAAAGTACGGTAGAAATTAAGAGCTTTGATAAATTCT
>CAYVDH010000242.1:0-4120 GCA_964450355.1 uncultured Flavobacteriaceae bacterium | reverse complement strand
ATTTTAAAATATTGACCATTTCATGGCATACTTCCTCTAGTGTAATTCTGTTAATACAAGGATTTTCAGGTAAAACACAATGAACTTGGTCACAGGGATTGCAATCTAAAATGTGATGAAATATTTTAACTTTATCTCCCTTAGGATAAAATACATGAGGTACTCCTGGCCCAAATAAGGCAAAGATAGGGATAGGGTATAATGATGCTATTTGCAATGGTCCACTTTCGTTGCCAATATATAAATATGACAAAGAACAAAGATGTGCAAACTCTATCAAATTTAATTTATTTACAATGGAATAAGTTTTAAAATCCAATTCATTAGTCACTTTATTTATATCATCAATGTCATCTTCAGAGCCGACAAATACTAGTTGAGTTTGGTAGTTTAAGTGAGTAAATTTTGCTAGTTGAACAAAATTATCCAAATTCCATTGCCTCAACTTTTTTCTTGCTCCAATATGAAACAAGGCTATTTTATTTAATTCATTTTCTTTGATGAATGCTTGAACATTTGTCTTGTTTTTTTCTGAAAAATAAAGTTTAGGTTTCAGAATAGGTTGTTCTAGTTTTACTACACTACTAATGATTTCAAAATTGGTTTGATATTCATGCAATTGTTTTCCTCTGTTTTTAAATCTGACTTGAGCTCTGCTTAATCTACATTTAGGGAAATAATACATTGACTTTAATAAAGTAATCCAGTTTCCTCTCAATTCAACAACTAAATCGTATTTTGAATTCCACAATTTAGTATCCGTAATAATGCCATCAATAAAAGGATCGTTTTCAATTAAAGACGTAACAAAGGGTTTGCACAACACTTTTAATGATGAATTCGGGTATTGTTTTTTCAAATTTTCAAAAACATGAGTACAGGTGACCATGTCTCCAATTTCATCTAATTTAACAACCAATATGTTTTTAATTTTGTTCTTACTACCAAATAAATGTATGAATTTATCGGCAACAATGTTCGCTAAAAACAATATTTGCTCTTTACTGATCAATGATTATAAAATTGGGTAAATTAAAACTTTAGAAGGAAGTGCATCTGTTTCTATTTTAGGCAATTGAATTTGTGCCACATAAATGCCATCAACGATGGAATTATTTACAAAAACAAACTCTGTAATTAATCTATCTGAATTAACTACCCCATCATCAAAAAACCATTGTTTATGTGCGGCTAATTTACCTTCATCACTTTCTTTATCAATGCTTGGCAAATCCACTATGAGATGATTGAAACCCATAGATTTTATTTTCACAATTGCAGATTCGGTAAGATAACAAGGGTTGGTATCAGAATAATTAAAATTTATTTTGGTTTCACCGTTGGGCATGGTCCTAATTATTAAAGCCTCGCATTGCTGTTCGTTATTCAAATTCATTAATTCATTTTCACTGATGAAACGATCCATTCCATTAGTAGCTGGTGTGATTGAAATCAATTTAGACAAACAAAAGGAATTGATGTTTAAGGTATATAAATTAAAATCAACTGGGGCAACATGTAAGGCACATTCTGTATGAGTACCACTGGCATGTGGATACAAACTGATTTTTTCACAATTAACACTACCACCATCTGATAAGCTGCCATTAAAAAATTCATTTTTAAAATACTTAAATTCTGGCTGTTGTAAATGGTAGCAATTAACGTTCTCATTTTTCTTTATCCCCAGTGTTATATCATGAACATTTTTCAAATCAAAGCAAATGTTTTGGTTGTTATGATGTATGGTAATTCTCATAATTAGAAAGCGAAAATATGAATTTATCTTTCAATTATCTATTTTTGAACCATAATCAATTAAAAAATTGAATAATTACACATTAAAACAATATTTGAAAATCCTATTGCTAATCATTGCCTTGGCTATTGGAGTATTTTCTTTGTGGTATTCTAATAATTTGGTAAAAAAGCTATCTGATGAAGAGAAAAAAAACATACAACAATGGGCTGAAGCTCAAGAAATGATTGCCAAAGCTGAGCCTGATCAAGACATTAGTTATTACGCAAAAATCATAGAATCAAACACGACTATACCAGTTATACTTGCCGACAACCAGTCCATATTGAGTTACAGAAACTTAGACAGTAGTTTAATTAAAAACAATAAAAAACTGCTAGAATATTACGAAGATTTAAAATCTAAAAATGCACCAATACCGATAGAAATTACAGACAACTATTTTCAGTACTTGTATTATGACGATTCATCCATATTAAAGCAATTAAAAGTATATCCATTTTATCAATTAGGCATTGTAGGATTGTTTGTTGTTGTCAGTTATTTTGCTTTCAGTTACAGCAGACGTTCCGAGCAGAACAAGGTATGGGTAGGGCTAGCTAAAGAAACAGCTCACCAATTAGGCACTCCCATGAGTTCTTTGATGGCTTGGGTGGATTTGATGGAGATGGATAATTCGTCTGCAAATCCTGAAACATACATGGAAATGCGAAAAGATTTAGACCGACTAAAAGTCATTACTGAGCGATTTTCCAAAATTGGTTCAGCACCTGTTCTACAAGAAGTAAACATCATTGAAACTTTAGAAAAAAGTTTGAATTACATGAAAACTAGAAGTGCTGAAAATGTTCACTTCGAATTTTATCACAAAGAGGACAATTACCCTTGCATGATCAATGTCTATTTATTTGAATGGGTCATAGAAAATTTATGCAAAAATTCCATTGATGCCATGGAAGGCAAAGGCAACATCAATGTCCATTGTTTTTCAAAAAACAAACTGATTTACATTGATTTTACTGATTCAGGAAAAGGAATTCCGAGCAGCTTACAAAAACGTGTATTTAAACCTGGCTTTACTACTAAAAAAAGAGGCTGGGGATTAGGTTTATCCCTTGTCAAAAGGATAATAGAAAATTACCACAAGGGACATATCTTTGTCAAAGAAAGCATCCCTAACAAAAAAACAACTTTCAGAATCACAATTAAACAAAAATAAAAAAAATGGAAAATCAATTCATCATTGTTAACAAGCAAATAGCCCCTTATGTAGGCCATATCCAATTAAACAGACCTAAAGAATTGAACGCATTAAATCTTGAATTGATGTTAGAAATTAAAAATGCGTTGATTGATATGGACAATGACGACTCAATAAGAGCCATTATATTAAGTGGAAATGAGAGAGCATTTGCCGCAGGTGCAGACATCAAACAAATGGCTGGAAGAACAGCAATAGACATGTTAAAAATTGACCAATTTACTACTTGGGATTCGATTAGAAAAACAAAAAAACCAATAATTGCAGCGGTAAGTGGTTTTGCGCTAGGTGGAGGTTGTGAATTAGCCATGATATGCGACATGATAATTGCCAGTGAAACTGCACAATTTGGCCAACCTGAAATCAACATTGGAGTGATGCCAGGAGCAGGAGGAACACAACGATTAACAAGAATAGTAGGCAAAGCCAAAGCAATGGAACTTGTACTAACTGGGAAATTCATCAATGCAGAAGAAGCTTTAAGATACGGCTTGGTAAATAAGGTTGTACCTGTTGAATACTTCATGTACGAGGCTATAAATTTAGCCAAAACTATAGCTGAAAAATCACCAATTGCCATTCAAATGGCAAAAGAAAGTGTTCTTAAAGCTTATGAAATGCCATTGCAAGAAGCTTTATTTTTTGAAAGAAAAAACTTTTACATGCTATTTGCCACAGAAGATCAAAAAGAAGGCATGGCAGCTTTTGTAGAAAAAAGGAAAGCTGATTTTTAGGGAAAATAAAAAAAACAAAAAGTAAAAAACTTCAATTTTTCATCTTTAAGCATAAGGATAGCTATACATTTTATAAATAACTAACAATTGTTTAATTAAATAATAGATTTTCAAGAGATTTAAGATCATGATCAACATCCAACAATATGCCATCCTTTCTTCTTAGCTTCAGCACAGATGCATGGCCAGCAGTGTTTCTTATCAGCCATTAGATCACGAGCACATTTAATATCAGCAATAACATCAGCTCCTTAAGTTTCAAAAGCAGCAGCACATGCTTTAATAGTTTTTTCAATGTCAACAGCACATTATATCTCAACTTTTTCAGTGCATTGAATTGGGTCCCATGGAAGACTTGGAATCTTG
>CAYVDH010000241.1:0-4130 GCA_964450355.1 uncultured Flavobacteriaceae bacterium | reverse complement strand
TTCAGCGTCCCATCCCGCTGGTTGGGAATGGTATACGTGTGCACTCCACCCAGGGCCGCAATTCCGCCCCCCTCTGAGAGGAAGGTGTGCCCCAGCGTCCCCATGATCACTTCATCGCCCCGGCCACAGTGAGCCAGCACGGCCAGCAAATTTCCCATCGTTCCGCTGGGGACAAAAACGCCTTTTTCTTTACCCACCTTTTCAGCAGCCAGCGCTTCCAGACGATTGATGGTCGGGTCTTCGCCAAACACATCATCACCCACTTCGGCTTGCATCATGGCCTGGTGCATGGCGGGTGTGGGCTTGGTTACCGTATCGCTTCGTAAGTCAACAATCATCGTAATTTGTAAAAATTCCAAGTTACTAAAACGTAGTTAGTTCAGATTAACCTTAGTGGTATTTGGTTTTTATAAGGTGTGAATGTACATTTGCACTCCCAAATCGCGGGGTGGAGCAGTTGGTAGCTCGTTGGGCTCATAACCCAAAGGTCACAGGTTCGAGTCCTGTCCCCGCAACTAAATAAATCAATAAAAAAAGCTCAGTAATTTTACTGAGCTTTTTTATTTTAAAAAGATTTTTTAATTAATCTTCTTTGATAGCATTTACTTTTGGTGCACAAGTTCCACTAGATTTTTTCTTGCAACAAGATTTTTTCTTATCACATGAAGTGCTAGAAGGTGTTGTTGTGGTAGTAGTTGTTGTAGTTGTAGCTGGAGTAGTAGTAGCTGCTGGAGTTGTTGTTGCAGCAGGAGCAGCAGTTGTAGTAACTGGTTTTGGTTTGCTATTAGCACCTGAACTGGTAGCTGTTGATTGAGCATTGCTAATCGCTGAAAATCCAGCAAATAAACATAGAGTTAAGATTATTTTTTTCATTTTATGATAAATTTTAATTCAAATGTACAAAATTTAAACCAAAGTTGCAATGATTGTTTCACCGCCCCTTGTTTTTTGCTCTAAATTAACTTCAATTTTGGCATCTAAAGGCAAATATAAATCAATTCTAGAACCAAATTTAATGAAACCCATTTCATGTCCTTGTGCCACTTGTTCACCTTCTTTCACATAGTAAACAATTCGTTTAGCAAGTGCTCCAGCAATTTGTCTGAATAAAATTTCAGTTTTATTGTTGCCAATAACTACTGTAGTTCTCTCATTCTCAGTACTTGATTTAGGATGCCAAGCTACCAAATATTTACCAGGGTGGTATTTTGCATATTTTACCAAACCAGAAATTGGATTTCGATTAACATGAACATTGATTGGACTCATGAAAATACTCACTTGTTTTCTTTTGTCTTTGAAATATTCATTTTCTACCACTTCTTCTATCACTACCACTTTTCCATCGGCTGGAGCTATGACATGATTTTCATTAAATACAGTGTTTCTGTCTGGGTTTCTAAAAAATTGCAGTATTAATATGAAAAACACCAATGAAATAGCCAATATCAATGTTTTTAACCATTCAATATCAATAAAATTACCAGCAATTAGATTAATGGCAACTAAAATTAATGTAGTAGTAAGTAATATTTTATAACCTTCTTTGTGAATTTTCATAAGGGTTAATATACTCCTCTGAATTTTTGTGTTGTAGCCACTTTATCAATTGCTACAATGTATGCCGCAGTTCTTAAACTTACTTTTTTCTCTTTTCCTGTTTCAAATACTACATCAAAAGCAGATTTCATGACTCTATCAGCTCTTCTGTTTACCCTTTCTTCAGTCCAGAAATAACCCATTCTGTTTTGAACCCATTCAAAATAAGAGACTGTAACTCCACCTGCATTTGCAAGAATATCAGGAACAACAATGATTCCTTTGTCATTTAATATTTTATCAGCATTAGCGCTAGTTGGTCCATTTGCTCCTTCTACTATTAATTTTGCTTTTATGTTGGCTGCATTTGCATCAGTAATTTGATCTTCCATAGCAGCAGGTACTAAAATATCGCATTGTAATTCAAGTAATTCAGCATTAGTAACTTTATTACCTCCTGTAAATCCTCCTAAATTTCCATTCGCTTTAGTGTATGCCATTGCTTCTTCCACTTTAATTCCTTCTGGATTGTAATAACCACCAGTTACATCGGAAATGCCAGTAATTTTAACACCTAACATTTCAATTAATTTAGCTGAAATAGAACCTACATTACCAAAACCTTGAACAACACAAGTACATTCTTCTGGTTTTAATCCCATTTTAGCTAATGCAGCTCTTGTACATACCATCACGCCCCTTCCAGTTGCTTCAACTCTTCCAAGTGAACCACCCATTGAAATTGGTTTTCCAGTAATTACTGCAGGGGAGTATTGCCCTTTAATTTTTGAATATTCATCTACTATCCAAGCCATTTCTTGTTGACCTGTGTTCATATCAGGAGCAGGAATGTCTTTGTCAGGTCCAAACACATCACTCATAGCAGCTGCATATGCCCTAGTAAGTCTCTCAAGTTCGCCTTTGCTCATGGATTTAGGGTCGCATTTAATTCCGCCTTTACCACCTCCATAAGGAACTCCAACAACAGCAGTTTTCCAAGTCATCCAAGCTGCAAGAGCTTTTACTTCATCAAGGTTAACATCCATTGAGTATCTGATTCCGCCTTTAGATGGTCCAAGAGTGGTGCTGTGTTGCACTCTGTGGCCTTCAAAAACTTGAACTTTACCGTTATCCATAACCACTGGCAAGTGAACTGTCACTATTTTAGCAGGATATTTTAAGGTGTTGTAAACAGCTTCATCAAGGCCAAGTACTTTGGCTGCTTCGTCAAAGCGTTTCATCATGGAATCCAATGGATTCAAATTGCTGTGAATGGTTTCGCTACTCATTTTTTTATTGATTTTAATTGAAAATAGTTTGCAAACTTACAAGTTTTTTTCTAATAGGAAAACTAATAATTATTGACTGTCCTAAATAATGTAATTTAAATTGAAGTTTAATTTGTATTTTTTACTACAATGAGTTGATGTATTCAATGACTTTTTCCCTATAATGTTCATCTTCATAGGATGGGATTAATCCTTCCCAAAAGTAGTTAAATTACTACAGGCTTTTCAAAATTATCTTATCATAGAAAAACTTATTTTTTTCTAAAATCCAACTACAAAACACAAACTCCTAATAGTTTTTATATCGAGAGTTATAAAAAGAAAGATTAGAATTGAATTTACTTTTTACAATTTTTCATTAATAAATTCGTTATTTTTTAAATGTTAAAATTTTATTTCTACACACTGTTTTTATTTTTTTTTAACTTATTAAATGGACAAATCCAAATCAAGAGAATTAATGACTCTAGTTATTTTGAAATTAAAAAGATTAGTGCAAAAAAATACCAAATTACTAAAAATCAAAAAAACATTAAAATTTATCAAACTATTATTAAAGACACTTCAAAAATAATAATTTTAGATTATTATCGTTACAATGAATACTATTATGAAAATTCGCCTTATATAACGAATTATATAATCTTCTATTATAAAAATGGTAAAATAAGCAAAGAAATAAATTTTAAAAGAAAGAGAATCCATTTTTACAGCCAAATTGAAGTAAAAAAATATGATACATCAGGTCAATTGAAACATTATTCTTTTAATAGTAACAAACGCATAGGGAAAAATTACTCTTTTTACTCAGATTATATAAAAGGCAATTTAATTTATGAAGAAAAATCTTCTTATTACAATTTCAAATATAAAAAAACATACTTAAAAAAAGCATATATGATTGATAGTTTAAAAAACAAATACAAGCTTGTTAAAAATTGTTGGAGTGATTATTCCACATATCAAATGAACAATTCAAATATTTATTTTATTGGAGACTTGTCTTGGAAGGTAAAACTAACAAAAACTGATGTGAAAAACGAGTATATTTTAACTCATTACATTGATAACAATAAAAAGCAATTAAGCCAAAAGTTCATCCAAATTAATAAAAAGAAACAAACATTCAGAAATGATGATCAGCTTTGGAGTTATCTTAAAAATTCTACAGATACTTTTTTTAATGACTCTGGAAAAGTGGACTATATTCAGAGATTTAGTAAAAAGGGAAATTTAATATTTTATCAAACATATAACTCTAAAAACGAAGATTATATAGATTTTCAATTTATTTCTAAAAAT
>CAYVDH010000240.1:0-4227 GCA_964450355.1 uncultured Flavobacteriaceae bacterium | reverse complement strand
GGATAAATTGTATTTATTTTATAGTTTTACATCTTATTACAATTGCTGCTACTGTAGTGCTCTTCGGTTAGGTGCAGATGGTTAAGTGCAATTTTTCAGAACCGCCAAAACTTGAAAGACAATCAAATTTTTGACTACCTTTGCAACAAAAACAATAGTGCCTCTTGAAAGTTGAACAAAACATACAAAGATTAAAATATTTGCTGTCATTACTTAAAATGTCAGTTGAAGAACTATTGCCTGTAATTAGCATAGGACTTAAAACACCTATTACTAAAGAGCAAATTTTTGCTGCCAATATTGAACTTGGACACTTAAAGCGAATTGACAAGGTTTTTAATAAAGGTATTCATTACTATTTAGACCCAAAATCGCCAGATATTTCAAAAGATGCAAGCATTTTTTTTAGAAAATCAAAGTTTGACGTTGATTTGAATTTAGGTGCAAGAAAAATAGTAAATCACTTTGAAGAATTTAAAATTTCATTATCTGCCATTGCTGAACTTTCTGATATAAAATTTGAAAGACAGTTGCCAATTTTTAAAATTAGTAACAGTCCTAAAACTGTCGCCAATGAAATTAAAAAACTTATGGCACCTGAGTTTAAGGACAAACCAAAAGAATATTTAACAGAGTTAATAAATAAGTTAGCTGAAAAAAATATTTTGGTTTTTGAATTCGTAGAAACTTGGAATAAAAAAGATAAAGCAAACATTGACGGTTTTTTCCTTAAACCCAATGTCATTGTTTTAAAAAGATACCAAATTTCATTCAAAAGAGAAATTTTTACACTTGCTCACGAATTAGGTCATTATCTTTTAGACGAAGAAGAAATTGATAAAATTGAATACGATGATTTTGCTAATCAAAATCTCTCAAAAATTGAAAATTGGTGTAACGACTTTGCTTATTATTTTTTAAGTGGAGAGTTTGAAAAAGTAATTGAATCCATTGACAATTCAAATGCTCAAAATGACTATAATATTGATTTAGTAAAGAGCATATCTGATAAAACACATTTGAGTAGAATTGCCATTTTCACCAAATTGCTACTCTTGAATAAAATCAGCCCTGCCGACTATAAAAATGTTAGAAATGAATTTGAAGAAGAATTTAGAATTGCACAAGAAAAAATAAATAAGCAAAGAGAACTTGACAAGCAAAATGGAATTAACACAGGCGGCTCAACACCAATTCCAATAAAATCCCCTTTGCTGGTTTCAACTATTCAAACTGCATTTTACGAAGGAGTAATTAATGAATATGAATTTTGTAAAAAACTAAATATTAAACCCGAAAAGATAAACAGTTTCCTCTATGAAAGTAGTAATTGATACCAGCTCATTATTGTCGTTGGTTCGTTACTACTTGCCATTTGACAAACAGAATATATTGTTTGAAATTGTAAAAGCAAGAATAGCTAATGGCGAAATTTTGGTTATTGACAAAATAATTGATGAATGTGAATATACTTCCAAAGGAATTGTATTAGATGCACTTTCATTTCTTACTGACAAAGAATTTAATAAAGCACACAAACTTCCACTTAACACAGAGTTTATTCTTCCACCAGCACCTGCCAAATTTTACAGAATGGTAGACAACAATTTTGTTGTTGCTGTACAACGAAAAAGACTGAACGAAATACAATACGATTCACAAAAGAATGATTTTATGAACTCTGCTGATATGAAAATGATTTTAACGAGTTTAAAGCAGAAAAGTGAAAACCCAATAGAAGAAATTTATCTTGTCACAGAAGAAACAGAAGCAAGCAACGACAATAAACTATTTAAGAAAATTCCCGCAATTTGCTCACAGTTAGACATACAGACAATAAACATTCAACAACTCATTGACAAGTTGGACGGCATTAAAATTGAAATCAAATAAAAACTGCTCCTAACATCGGTAACTATTGCACAACTATCCAAATAATAAAATAAAAAAAGCGGAAAAAGTTGAGTTAAATAGAAGCTATTTAAGACCATTTAATTTTTTAAACTTAAATATACACCTTGAAATTTGAATGGCTTAAAATGCAAATATTTTTGTTTGTTTAAGTTGTTGTAAAAAATGTTAAATATGCATATATCATTTGGGCAATGGTCTTCGATTTTCGATTTTCCATTCTATGAGGTTGGAAATAAATTTTTAAGCAATCAGTGCGTGTGAGGGACAACACAAAAACAACAAACACATAACTTAAAAACAGAGGAAACACATGAACATTAAAGAATTGATAGAAAAAACCAATTACATCATGAATGAAAATGCGAATAAAAAACACAAGTAGTAAACTGTATTTGAACAAAATACCTAAGAAAAAAATAAAATAAAAATTATCCAATAAGTTTATATTTGTAAATATTTGTGATTTAAAACTTCGCTTATAAAACACAATTTATTGTAATAGGCAAGATTTTGTTTCGCATATACGCTAGTTAGGTGCAATTGTATGAGAATAGAAAACAAAAGAATCATATTTAGAAAAGGCGTTAATAAAACAATTATTGAGGACAATTCACTTGGTTTCATTTCTATATACGAAAAAAACAACACCATACGCAATCTAGACCTAAATGAATATCGCTTGTTAGACTTCTCAAGAGATGGCAAAATTTTATTGTTAAACTCTAAAGAACTATTAACACGACGAAATACCAATAAAACTATACTTACAGCCTTTAACATTGAAACGAGTCAAACTTTATTCAAGACAGAAAGCTTCTGGGCATATCGTGCTATTATTGATAAAACAAGCAGTAAATTTCTATTGGAATACTGGAATGGATTATGCTGTGTAGACTTGAATAATGGAGAAACTTTATTCCGAAAAGATAAAATTAATAAAAACGTATACAACGCAGACCTCCATATTAACTCAAATAAAATATACCTACCTACAGAAAAAAAGTCTCTTCTCACTTTTGATTTTAATTCAAACATATTAGATGAAATTAAACTTGACAAAGTTGCAAGTACTACGTGGATTAAGTTCAATAAATCACAAGACAAGCTATTAGTAAGTGATAAGAAAAACTTCTTGAATTGTTTTATGTCCGACACAATATCTAAACCAATTTGGTCTATTGACTTTTCTAAATTTGGCGACGAAGGTAGAATTTGGTGTTTTGAAATTCTTGTTACTGAAGCTAACCTTGGCTGTGTTCATGGTTTTATGCCTAAAGCCAACCAAAACGCTCACGCTGCAGGTACATTGTGGATATTTGACATAAATACAGGAACTATTGTGAATAAGTACGACTATGCTAATTTTAATCAGAAGATAATCTGCGATTATTCTGAAAACAAAATTATATTAGATGACCTTAAATCATTTTCACTTGCCGACCTAAACGTAGATAAAACAAAATATTCTGACCTAATTCGGACAGAATAAACAACAGCACATAACAGCAAGCAAGCCCAATTTGCGCAGACGAGGTAATAGCTTTTGCAAAAAGTTTTGGCAGACAAGTTTTTCATTTTTGCAAAAGCAGCAAACTTAGTATCTTTGACAAACATTCGGTAGACAAGTGTTCCAAACTGCAAACTGGGCCTGCTTGCAAACCGTTAGCACAATTTTAAAGCGACTCGACAACAATGAGCAAAAAATCACTCGACAGAAAAGCAGCACAAACATTTATCGTTGACAGCAGAGACAACGGAAAAACAGACCAAGAGATTTACAATGAATTATCTGAGCTATATTACGACAAAAAATCCGTAGCTCTTTTAATTACCTGGACTGTGACGACAGAGAACAAGAAGAAGTATAAAGTTTACAACAACATTTTGCTTGGACTTTTAGGACTTTCCATACTGTTCAAGCTTTTGACCGTTTTTAGTTTGACAATTCAAACGGGACAGATTTGGACACTTTTACTTGTATTAATTGTCCCTCTTTTAGCAGGATATTTCATGTATGAAATAGCTCGTTACAACGGCCCAATTTACAGGTTTTGCGGTATGTTGACAATAGCAGGTTTTTTGCAGACAATTGGTAAAGCAGAAAACGGCACAGACATAACAATTAATTTAATATTTGCAGGTGCAGTTGCTGGACTTTCATTTTATCTCGACAGTAAAATGTTTCCCAACTACAGTCCAAAAAACTTAAAGAAGGACAGCAACGGTGAATATATTTTAAGCTAAAAAAATGACTGAAGAAATAAAAACTGCTCCTAACATCGGTAACTATTGCACAACCATCCAAAAAATAAA
>CAYVDH010000239.1:0-4237 GCA_964450355.1 uncultured Flavobacteriaceae bacterium | reverse complement strand
AAACTATTTGCAAAAAATAGCCTAATTTATTTGGTTTTCTGCACAGTTCGTGTTGTGCGAAGTTATTTCTCAATAGTTATCGCTTGACAAAATATTTTTTGTTCTAATTCTTCCATATTACCTCTTTGAATATTTGTATTTTCTGCAATACTAACACCGCCTTGAAGTTTCCAACCTTTTGATAAATACTGATTTACTAATTCTTCTAATTTACCAGAAGTTAGTTCTTTTAAAATTTTATATTCCATTTGTATTTCTAGTTTAAAATTAATGTTCCTGATTTACTATCGCCTTCACTTAGGGTAATACCAACTGTCTTTGATTTATTAACTCCACTAATTGAATAATTAGCAAAGAAATAATAAGTTCTTTGTCCACCTGTTGCAAAATCTAATTTGTCTATCTTTAAAGTTGCAACACCATCTGTTGCTGTTACGCTTTGTTGGTCTTTAAAGAAATCGTCAGCACCATATAAATTATATTTTGTGTCTGAAATTTGATAAACTGTCCAATTTGGTAAGACTTTACCAAGATTATCCTTTACAACAATTGTTACTGTTGTTTCTTTACTTGCTGATTTTTTGCAAGAATTTAATGTTCCAACTATTAATAATAAAAATAGTTGCGTTACTAAAAAAAGTTTTTTCATATATTATATGATTTTTCGCTTACTCTAAATCGGTTTTCAGCTTTCCCCGTATTTTTTATCTCTTTAAAAAGACGATTTTCATAATTTCGCACAACGTTGGAGCGGTTGGCGATGTGCCACTTCAACGGACTTAATTTCATACACGCACTATCCTGTGGCATATTGCCAAACGCTTGTTATAGGATAGTTTTATTTTTTGTCGGTGGGCTTAAACAAATATTCAAAATGGAAACATATTCTAATTACTACATTAAAGACAAAAACAACCCCGAAAAAATAGTGATTGTAAATGATGAAAATCCTAAAGGAGTAACTATTCTAATTAAGGATACAAGCGAAACTGGAGGACAGGAAAGTTTTACACTACCACGAATGCAAATGATTGAGGCATTAGAATATGTTTTACAAAAAATCAAGGCGCGAACTGTTTAGGTGCGGTGGGAAAAAATAAAATTTCCTATAACGTTTTGCAGCTACCCGAAGGTGGCGATTTCGAAGCACTTCACTGTCAACCAAGCACAAACTTTGATAGAAGCACAAAGCTTGATTTAACCACTGAACCGCCACTTTTGGGTAGGTGCTGTTAGGTGCTGGCGTTTTTATTTTTGTTATTCGTTTTTAAAATATTTCTTCTGTATAAAGTATAAGGTTTTTTTTCCGCATTCGTTTCAATTTCAAGCTTTGACTTTTCTATCAAATGCTCTGGTGCATCAATTTTATTTAGAAATGGTTGAATTCCTGTAATTGTCTGTTTACTATCATAAACAGTCTTTCTCCGGCTGATTTTAAAATTATCGTTAATTACAATGTTAAGCAGTTCTTGAATTTTGTCTCCAAAGTTTTGTTGTGCTGAAAAAGTTAAATCATCTACATACCTAGTAAATGTTATTGAATTTGATTTGCAAAACTGAATTAGTTTAATGTCGGTTTTCATGAAGACCAAATTGGATATTCCTAAACTTGCTGGACTACCTTGCGGCAATTGATTATCTTTTGTTGTCAATTTAGTAAGCCAATGGGAAACATGAGTAGAATATCCAAGATCTAAGAATGTTTGATAAACCACTTCCATATTTATGTTTGGATAAAACTCCTGTAAATCAGTTTCAAAAAGATACTTATTTCCTTGGTGTGCTTTTGCATTAGTAATATTGCTTCTTTTTTTTACACCACCGTGAACATTGTTCGGAAGTTCTACTTTGTCTATGATATTAATTTTGATTCTTTTTTGAACATGTTTTAAAAGGACAGAAGGGTTCCTGAAAGTTCTTTTCTTAACTGTCCCGTCCAAATAGGTTTTGGGTCTATTTTGCTTATCGGTTTTAACTTCTGACCAAACGTTGTAATTTTTGTCAATGCTCTCTAAAAGAGTTTTGATTTCACTACGCTTTAATCCAAGAATAAAACAAAGCTTACTGAATTCCTTCTTTTTGAATAACTCATTCTTAGACTGCGAAGAATTCATTAACTAATGAGTTTACGGATGGGCTGACAATTTTAAAAGCACTTCTTTTATTTGGTCTAACATCGTCTTCAGTCATGGATAAAAAGAATAAAATAGGAAGAGGAACGTTTAATCCTTCGCTAATTGACTTTAATGTCGAAAGATTGGGCTCTTTCAAATTACTTTCAATTTGTGAAAGGTATGTTTGTGTAATACCAACTGAAAGAGCAAACTCTGCCTGAGTCAGCCCTTTTTGCTTTCTAATATTTTTTATTTGGTTTCCTAAGTCCATAATTTTGAATTGAAAAAATTTAAGAAGTGTTCGGATTTTACTCAGTCATCTTTGAAACGTCAATTTTAGTCTTGTGTGAAGAATTTTACTAGCAGCTCAACGGATTTTGCAATTTCTTTTTGAATTTGCTGGTTCGTTTTACCTTTTTTTCTTCTCAAGAATTGAAGTCTTTCTAATGCTTCATTCAAGACGGTTAAGTCTTGTTCCGAAAGAGAACACTGGCTCTTTGTGATAGATGCAATACTTTGTATCGCATTATCAATGATTTGATTTTGTTTTAATCTACTCATCTTATTAATTGTTTTTGTTAAAGACAACACCATTATTGTCCTGCATAACTGCAATAATGGCAAGATGAATAGCTTAGGTGTCTAGTTCCTAAGTGCGTAGACAATGTTCTCGTGCACTTTCTTAAAATTCCTGCATATTAAAAATAATAGCATAATAACAATTTAAATAAATCTGTCCTATTAGTCTGTATTAATACAGTTATTAGGGGATTTGTCTGTTGTTAGTTTACCTGTTAAGGTTGCCCTTGCGGACAGTCAATGGAACTCCACTTAGAAATTTAGACATCAAATCAACTTTTCAAAGAACTAATCTGATGCAAATATACAACGAATTTTCGAAACCACCAAATAAATATTACTCCTGGTTAATAAAAATTTATTCTATAGTGTCACGGAGCGTTAAATTGTCGGTTTCAAAAATAGTCCTTTATAGGTAGGTTTGGTTCAGAACGCTTGCACCTAACGGTTTGCCGCTTGCCGCAGTGGGGGATTTCGGAGCACTTCACTGTCAACCAAGTACAAATGTTGATAGAAGCACTGCACTTGATTTAACCACGTCAGCCCCCATTGTGGCAAACGGCTGTTAGCAGTAGTACATTTTACTCTTCTAAGAATTTAATAATGTTGTTTCGTGTCAAATTCTCAATGTCGTCTTGTTTTACCATTAAAAGTTTAATAAATTTTTTGTCATTAAAAGGCTCGTTTACTTGTTTAAATATCTCTGCTTTTATATCATCATCAAAGTCTTTATTTGACACAATGATTAGAGCAGGTTTTGCTAGTTTACCTGCCGTTCTTTGATAATCCTGTTGCATAAAACTAAGTTTAAGAGCAATGTCTTGTAATTTATGTTTAGTGAAGTTAGCGTTTGGATAATATTTGACTTCTATAACATAGTCATAGTCTTTGTTATCCAATGTGTCAATAATTAAGTCATATTCGTAAATACCAATTTTCCTGTTTGACAAGATTTTATATCTAGGATATAGTGCTTTTAGTAACACTTCAAAAATTCGCCTTTCAATTCCTAAGTATTTTGGAATAAATTCAGTTTTACTAATAGTCTGTTCCGATTGCTCTGTTGTTCCTGTTTCTTTGATAGTCGCTTTATATTCTTCTTCCGCTTTTTCTTTTTGTTGTGTTTCACTTAGTTCTTGACCAATTTCTATTCCGTCACGTCCAAGTTTAACTTTCGCACCCTTTTTAATTCTATCGCCAATACTGTCAACAATTTTTTGAAATTGTTTTTTAAACACGAAAAGTATAATCAGAACTGTCAACGGCCATAGTAAATCAGATAACAGTTTACAGTCACAAAGATTCATAAAGCAATCACTGTCCCCCTTGTGAGTTGTTGTCTCAGTAGTTATGTGCCTTTCAGAAATTGTATTCTGTAAGGTGTCTTTGATTACAAAAACAGTGTCCTTCTTAATTATTGTTGTCAATGTATCCATTCTGTTGTCTGGTCTTTTGTATTACTGCTAACGGTTTCGGGCTTTGCGTTCGGGCGGGTTTCGGAGCACAAAACTGTCAACCAGCACTGAACTTGAATAGAAGCACAA
>CAYVDH010000238.1:0-4246 GCA_964450355.1 uncultured Flavobacteriaceae bacterium | reverse complement strand
GTTCTGGTTATTTTGATACTGCTAGTGGAGCATACAGTATTGCTATGGGTAAAGATAGTAAAGCAAGTGGATATGCTGCAATTGTATTGGGAGATAGCAGTGTGGCTTCTGGTACCAATAGTTTTGTAGCAGGTAAGTTTTCAAGAGCAACAGCTCCTTATAGTGTAGCAATAGGTTACAATAACAAAGCTACTTCTGATTATGCTTTAGCAATGGGTAGTGGAAGTAGAGCTACAAATTTATGGTCCGTTGCAATTGGTACTTCTAATTTATCTAGCGGATGGTCGTCCACAGCACTTGGCTTGGGAAATACTGCCAGTGGCGATCAATCTTTGGCTGTGGGTAATAATACTAGAGCCAGTGGTGCAAATACCTTTTCATTGGGTGAATTTTCTTTAGCATCTGGCATTTCTTCGTTTTCATCAGGTTATTATTGCAGAGCCACAAACTCTTATACTTATGCTTTAGGATATTTAGATACAGCTAGTGGAAATAATTCTTATGCAATAGGTGATGGTAACTTAGCATCTGGCGCATATAGTTTTAGCATTGGTAGATTCAATAAAGTTACAGCCAATTATGCAATGGCTTTGGGCAACAATAGTTATGCTACTGGTGCAAATTCGTTTACCCTTGGTAGTTATGTGCATACAAATGGACAAGGTGGTTCGTTTGTATTGGGAGATAATAGCACTACAACAAGATTAAACGCCTCAGCAACTAACCGCTTTCATGCCAGATTTAATAATGGCTATTATTTATACACTGCTTCAGGCTATGGTTCTGGTGCGTACATGAACAATGGAGCCAACAGCTGGTCTTCAATTTCTGACAGCACTAAAAAAACGGAAGTACTAGCTGTTAATGGAGAAGATTTTTTAAATAAAATTTCTACCATGAAATTAAGTAGTTGGAGATACAAATCTCAAGACAACTCTTTCAGGCATTATGGACCGATGGCTCAGGATTTTTATGCTGCATTTGGAAAAGATTCTTTAGGCACCATTGGATGTGATACATTAATAGCTAGCGCAGATTTTGATGGTGTTAATTTAATTGCCATACAAGCTTTAGAAAAAAGAACTCAAGAGATTGAAACTCTTAAAAAAGAAAATTCAAATCTTAAATTTTTGTATTCTGAAATGCTTATAAAACTTAATTCTATTGAAGCAAAATTAGAAGAAAAAATAAATCCTTAATTTAAAAGTCACTTTTTACCTTTTTTTTGCGTCTATATAGAAAATAAACAACCTTATGAATAAACTTATACTCGTTTTTACTATTATTTTTTCTTTAATAACTTCTAAAGACTGCTTTTCAGCCTGCAACTGGAAAGGTAAAAATCCACAATTCACCGCTTGGGACACTTGCAATGTCAAACTGCCAAGAAAATCTGTAAACGCTTACATTTCTTTTCAAAATGCTGGTTGTTACAAATACAAATGGACTGTGAACAACACAGTTTTAAACACAACTAGCAATATCATGACTTATGCTGTGACCCAAAATGGCACTTACAACATTTGTGTGAAAGTAACTGATACATGTAATAAATGCGATACCACCTATTGCACCACTAAAACCATCAGTTGTTTTAGTTCATGTAATTGGAAAAGTAAAAATCCCATCTTTGTCGCAAGAGATTCTTGTAAAATAAAATCAGTTTATGCCTATCTCTTTTTCCAAAATTCTAGTTGCTTAAAATACCAATGGACAGTGAATAATACTATTTTAAATTCTACTGGTTACCGAATGACCAATGCCATAAGTCAAAATGGCTCTTACAATATCTGTGTTAAAGTTACTGATACCTGTAATAAATGTGATACGACCTATTGCGCCACTATAAAATCTAATTGTTTTCCTAATTGCAATTGGAAAGGTCGAAATGGAAGTTTGTTTGCTTATGACAGTTGCAAAGGCAATGTCAATAAAATCATGACAGGAATTAGTTTTAATGGCTCGTTTTCAGGAATTTACAAATGCTATTGGACTTTAAACAATGTGAATGTTGGAAATACATCTTCTGTTCAACAATTAATTGTCACACAAAATGGCACCTATACTGTTTGTGTAAAAGCCATTGATACTATAAATAATTGTGATACTACTTATTGTAAAACCATTACAGTAAGTTGCATTAAAAACTGCAATTGGAGCGTTAAAAAAGGTTACTTTTTCGCAAAAGACAGTTGTAGTTATAACGTAAAAAGAATTACAGGTGCCATAAGTTTTAGTTTATACGATTCAGGTCAATACAATTATGTATGGTCTATAAACAACAATGTTGTAGGAAGAAGTGCTGGTTTGCAACATTTTATTGTACCTCAAAATGGCAACTACACTATATGTGTAAAAGTAATGGATACAATAAACAAATGCGACACAATTTTTTGTAAAAATGTCTATGTCAACTGTCCAAGTAATTGCAATTGGAAAGCCCGAAACCCGCAATTTACTACTTGGGATTCGTGCAATGGAAGATTCGGAAGAAAATCAGTAAATGCTTATATATCTTTCCAAAACTCGGGTTGTTATAAATACCAATGGACAGTAAATAACTCCATTATAAATACTAAAAGCAACATCATGTCTTATGCCATTACTCAAAATGGTACTTACACTATTTGCGTGAAAGTAACAGACACCTGTAATAAATGTGACACCACTTATTGCGCCACCAAAACCATCAGTTGTTTCAGCAATTGCAATTGGAAAGCCCGAAACCCTCAATTTACTACTTGGGATTCGTGCAACGGAAGATTCGGAAGAAAATCTGTCAATGCTTATATATCTTTCCAAAACTCGGGTTGTTATAAATACCAATGGACAGTAAATAATTCCATTGTAATAACTAAAAGCAACATCATGTCTTATGCCATTACTCAAAATGGCACTTACACTATTTGTGTGAAAGTAACCGATACTTGTAATAAATGTGACACTACTTATTGTACTACTAAAACTATCAATTGTTTCAGCAATTGCAATTGGAAAGCCCGTAACCCGCAATTTACTACTTGGGACTCATGTAATTCCTCTCGAAAATCTGTGAATGCCTATATATCATTCCAAAATGCTGGTTGTTTGAAATACCAATGGATAATTAATAACACGTTATTAAATACAACTAGCAACATCATGTCTTATACTATAACTCAAAATGGCACTTACAATATCTGTGTAAAAGTGACTGATACCTGTAAAAAATGTGATACGACATATTGTGTCACCAAAAAAGTATCTTGTTTTAGCTCTAAAGTCATTACTAACAAATACGATGAAATAAAAATATACCCTAATCCTGCCAATAAATACATTACCATAGAAAACAAACCTAACAGCGTCATTGTCATTTATAACATATTAGGCGAAAAAGTTTATAGTTCTACTTTGTTAAATGCAACAAACTCCATCTTAGTTGAAAATTGGACAAAAGGCATTTACATCATACAAATTGAACACTCAGGAGTTAAAAAAACACAAAAAATCATTATAAATTAAATTTGAAAATTGGCAAAAAAAAGCAATCCAGTATTTGGGTTGCTTTTTTTATTTACCTAGTTTATAATTTGAATAACAAGAGATTATGTAATATTATATTGGATTCAAAAATTTCCATAACCAATGCTGTAATTCCTTAATGAACTAAAAAACCGCTATATATTTTGAAATCCCATTGCATAGTTGAAGTTTAAAGGTTTAAATACAAAATTTATCAAATCAAGATTTTGTTAATTTATTTCCTTTAATTTAAATAAATGTAGCTAAGCTAATTTGTTTAAATTAACACCAAGATTTTGAAGTAGCAGTAGTATTATAATTTAGTAATTCCTTTTTTAGGAGATGCTTCAAAAAATTCTAACACTTTCAATACATAATATAGTGCCCTTCCCCTTTTAATGCTTTAGTTATAACTGTTTCGTTTATCTCCAACATCTTGCTATATCTTGCAAATGTATGTTGCCCTTTCTGAAGCAACTTATCAAAAAGCTACTTTATTGTCTGTTATACCTTGAGTTTATTTTTCAAATATATTCATGCTTCGTTTTTTTTATTTTAGCAGCAATCAATTACTATTTTTTTCTGAATAAGCAATAAAAACTTCTTCTATATCGTATTTTAATTATCTTGACATTTAAAACAGTTAAAAGCAGTACATTTATATGTTTTGCAGGTTCTATATCAATATCTATTTCAAAATCCAATAATTACAATCTATTAATTCTGTTAAAATTAAATTTTT
>CAYVDH010000237.1:0-4257 GCA_964450355.1 uncultured Flavobacteriaceae bacterium | reverse complement strand
CTGAAAAATCTTTATGTTCTTCTTTCAAAAGTTCCTCGGTAGATAATGTTTTGAAATATTCATAAGTAATCTTCATTCCTTCAGCTCTTGAAACTTTGGGTTCCCAGCTTAAAATTTCTTTTGCCTTTGTAATATCAGGTTGGCGTTGCAAGGGGTCGTTTATGGGTAATGGATGGTAGACTACTTTTTGTTGTGTTCCGGTTAGTTTTATGATTTCTTCTGCAAAATCTTTTATGGTGATTTCATCAGGATTTCCAATATTTACCGGCATGTGATAATCAGATAATAAAAGCCTATAAATCCCCTCCACTTGATCATCTACATAACAAAATGAGCGGGTTTGCATACCGTCACCAAAAATAGTTAAATCTTCACCACGTAACGCTTGACCAATAAAAGCAGGAATAACACGACCATCATTTAATCGCATACGTGGTCCATAGGTATTAAAAATACGGACAATTCGGGTTTCTAAACCATGAAACGTGTGATAGGCCATTGTGATGGATTCTTGAAAACGTTTAGCTTCATCATATACACCACGAGGCCCAATGGTATTCACGTTTCCATAGTATTCTTCGGTTTGCGGATGCACCAAAGGATCGCCATAAACCTCTGAAGTAGAGGCAATTAAGATTCTCGCTTTTTTAACTCTAGCTAATCCCAACAAATTATGTGTACCTAAAGATCCCACTTTCAATGTTTGAATAGGAATTTTCAGATAATCTATCGGGCTTGCCGGTGAAGCAAAATGCAATATATAATCTAATTTCCCGGGAACAAATACAAACTTTGTGACGTCGTGATGATAAAATTCAAAATGTTCCTCTTTAAACAAATGTTGTATGTTTTTTAAATCTCCGGTAATTAAGTTATCCATCCCAATAACATAATACCCTTCTTTTATAAATCGATCACAAAGATGCGACCCTAAAAATCCGGCTGCACCAGTAATTAAAATTCTTTTCATATTTTTTCTTTTATAGGGGCTAAGCTCTCTTTTGCATTAAAAAGGCAGTACATCAAACAAAAAAACATTACCCCCCTTTGTCTCCACAAAAAAGATTCTGTCAAAAATAAACTTATCATTAGAACTGCGAAAGAAATTTGCACAAAATCTTTGTTTTTAAATGCATTTTTTAAATTTAACCCCAATATAATTAGTAATATCAAAAAACCAAACACACCAAGTTCTGCAAAGTTTTGAATATATTGGTTGTGAAAATTTTTGGTTTGATAGCCTTCTTGACTTTCATTTCCTCTAAAAACATCATATTTGATTGCTTTTTCTTCCAGTTTTTTATAGGATGCATTCAAACCAAAACCTGTCAAAAAGACATGTTCTTCTTGAAAAAGTTCCACAAACATTCTCGCTTGATATACTCTGAAAGCTGTTCCCGGGAAAAAGTCGTTTGGAGTGAATTTTTCATTGGTCCAAGCTTCTTTGATGCTAATTATTTTTAAACCAAATTCATTTTTGTCAATCACAGTATGATTGATACTTTTTTCAGTATTTGCTTTCAACTCTATCACTACTGTTTCTTCTATTTTCCTTACAAAAATAATAGTAAAAATGAGCAATACAAATACAATCAGATTACGCAATCGTAATTGATTTCCTGTTTTTGAGAAAAAAAAATAATAGTAGATGAGTAAAACAATAAACGTAAGTAAAATGGCATAAGCCGAGAGTAAAATCATAAAAAGGAAAAGCAATCCGCAAATTATTTTTCCATAATTTGTTTTAATCTGTTGGGTAAAAAAGTATAAAAAAGCGAAGGATACAAAAACTGAAAAATGAATTGCATTTAATTCTTTTGGGATTAATTGATGATAGAAAAAGGAATCTATATCACCCTTAATTATAAATCTAATCAGTGCTTTTATAAAATAAAATAGTGTATAAAAAACAATAGAAAAACTAAACACTGCTATTATTTTATAAACCTGTTCTTTCGTAAATGGTTTCATCATCATAAACAAAAGGGGAACTAAAATAAAAGGGATGAATCGTGATAATGCCTTGAAAGATTTGTCTAAATCAATACTCCATAAAAGAGATAATGCAGAAATAACAAAGAGCAAAATAAGGGGCAGGAGATTTTTATCTAAGTGAAATTTTGTTTTATTTATCTTAACTAGAACAGACAAAGAAAAAAAAACTAAGAAAAAATTATTTACTCCATTATGTAATGGTATTGTCGTAATCAAAAGAATAAAAGGTAAGAATGAAAAATGATTCTTACTTTCTGTTCTTATGCTTTGGAAAAAATTATAATTAAAATTAAACCCCATCTTTTATTACTTACATCTTTCTCCATTCAGGAATAAATTTGTGAACACATTGCAAGTTATGTATTTTTTATATTCAATCAATAATTATTGACACTTTTTTCAAGTATAAAAATGTTGTTAAAATAGGCTGTTTGATCTTTGGGTAAAATAAGCCCGAAAATAAGCCCGAAAAGATTGAATAAAAAAATAAACGGTAATAGGATAATTTGTCTAATTATTTTATTACTTGGCAGAATGTTTTTTATATAATTTAAGCTAAATTGAGAAATGACCTCAATGTAGTTACCTGTTTTAAAAGTATGAATAACCTCAAAACCATGTTTCTTATATAAATGCATTAGTGCAGGAGTTGTATATCTAGCATAGTCATAAGGCATTTCATGTTCTTCCCACATAAACGGAGTGGTGATTAATGCTTTCCCTCCTTTTTTTAAAACCCTATTAAACTCTTTAAGCAGCTCTTCAATGTTAAAAACATGTTCCAATACTTCCGTACAAAGTAGTGAATCGAAAGTGTTGTCATCAAAAGGTATTACTTTTCCATCATAAAATTTATCTACATATTGATGGTTTTCTTCTCTTCCTTCTATCTTTAAATCGATACCTATATATTCATCTGCTTTTTCAAAAAGTTCTTTATATGGTTTAGAACCACAACCAAAATCTAAAAGTTTACCTTCTAATCTATTGGCATTTTGTTGAATGCCTTTTTTTAATCCTATTCTAATCAAAAAGTTATGGTTTATAAAAAACCCTATGATACCGGGGAAAAACTTTTCTCTTTTAATTATGTTTTTTACAATCTGTTTATTCATTCTTTATGAGCTATATTTTAAATAAATGTTTTCTAATTGGTCTATGTTTTTTGAAATATCATAGTTATCGGTAAAGGATTGATACGCATTTTTAGAAAATTTATCTAACAACTCTTTATTGCTCAATAAATTTAAAATATTGCTTTTATACTCCATTACATTTTCATTTTTAACGACGTAACCATTGTATCCTTGTTGAATTAAATCCCTATTCCCGTCACAATCAGAAACAATACAGGGCTTAGAAAGGGCTAAACTTTCAATGACAGAATACGGAAGTCCTTCATACCTTGCTGTTGATATATATAACAATGAGTTTTTAATAATATGAAAAACATCCGATTGTTCTGTCCAATTTAACAAGGTTACATCGTTTTGCATTCCAAGTTTCATTATTAAACTTTTTACAGAATCTAATTGACCCACATGATGACCAACGCCCATAACAACCAGGTGTACATGTTTGTGTTTATTTAATTCAAAGAATACATTAATCATTAATTCAATGTTTTTTTGATAGGAAGGTCTGCCCACAGTACAAATATAACTATCCGGCCAAGTTTTCTCTATTTTAAGCGGATTAATTTTAATTATGGAATTGATGGAGTTATTAAAAAGTAATACTTTTTTACTGGGATAGCCAACTTCATTAATTGCCCTATAACTTTCTGATTCAGAAGATGCTAAAATAAAACTGTTTTTAAAAGCCAACAGCTTTTCTATTTTAAGAAAAATAGCTCTTTTTATTTTATTTTGCGTACTAAGGTATGAAAATGCTTGTGGAGTATAAAGAACCTTTATTCCAAGCAGGAACCCAACGATTCTGCCTATTACACCCCCTTTTGCACTATGTGCATGTATGAGGTTAGGTTTTTCTTTTTTTAAAATTTTATACGCTTGTAATAGGGATTTTAAGTCATTTAATAAAGTAACATCTCTAAAAATTGAAATGCTAAAACTCTTTAGCTCATTTCCGCTTCGATCAATAAATTTTTTTTGAGTATCTATCTTTCCATGTATTATGATGTTTTCGTACTTTGTATTATCAATGTTTTCTAAAATTAATCGAAGAGAAACATCAACGCCTCCTACCGAATGTAAGACATGTGCTATTTTAATTTTTTTCATTCATTTTTTTTTTATAGTT
>CAYVDH010000236.1:0-4285 GCA_964450355.1 uncultured Flavobacteriaceae bacterium | reverse complement strand
GTTTTACATCTTATTACAATTGCTGCTCCTGTCCCGCCCTTCGGGTAGTTGCAGACCGTTAGCACCAATTATAGAATGACGACAGACACTTTAATATTCAAGGACAAAATAATTCATGGCAACGACCTTGAGTTGACATTTCATAAAGACGTTTTTTGGATTTATAACGAAAATCCTTTCCCAGTTGTTAAGTACACGCTGACAAACTGTAGAAACTTGGAAACAATAAAATTTGACTCAATAGACTACTATAATGACGGGTTATTTATTGACACGAGACAAGAAGACGGGCTTTCTGTTTTTGAGACAACAGACATGGGTGATGTTAAAATCAAAATCACCTGCGACAAAATTGAAAAGGAAGAACGTGAATACAACAGCCAAGACTTCATTGACTTAATAAAAGAAATTTTAAAGCAACGTGACAGCGAATATGACACTGTTACAATGCTAACCAAACGGACAGAAAACTTGAAACAATTTTTAAATCACGAACTTGAAATCGTTACAAGAAAAATTTCTCAAGCAGACTGGCTGACCGAAGACAAAAAACATTTTCATCAAGGACAACAAGAAATTATAAAAAAAACATTGGAGACAATTGACAAAAAATAACTGGTGCTAACAACACCTACAAGAAATTGGCGGTTTAGTGGTTAAATTGAGCTTTGTGCTTCGTATCAAGTTCAGTGGTGTCAGACAGTTTTCGTCTCCGAAATCGCCAACTTCTTGTAGCTGCAAAACGTTAGCACCAATTATGAAAAGACATCTTACAACATATATTTTAGTTCTAACAAGTTTTTTGACTTTTGGACAAACAAACATTGTTCTGAATATTAATCGAGATACTTTCCAATATTTTTCTATTCTTGACACTATTTTTTATAAATATCAACTCCCTGACAATTTCAAAAAACCTGAAAACTGGATAAAAGCAGATAAAGAAAGAACAGGTTTTTTAGGGGATTGGTTTGGAAATAAATATTCTGATACTATGAATCTTCACTACGCTTTAGCAATTATTGATACTGCAAAACAACTTTCTCTAATTGGTTCAGCAAATAGTTGGTGCATAAATAACTATCAAAAAGCATTTCCATATTTAGTAGCAAGACTCTCTGATAAGCGGAAAATTGGTTTAACAAATACAGCAGATTTAATTATTTGGGATAGACTTGGAACAGGTGACTTGGACTTTTATGGACATGGGGGATGTATAACAGAAGACATATTTACAGTTGCTGGTAGGGCATCTTGGATTCTAAACCAATTAACTGGAGAAAATTTTGCTGAAGTATATGGAAATTATACAGAAAAGCAATCAGAAGAATATAAAACCCTATGGGTGCAGTTCATAGACAACCTGAAAAAATAACTGGTGCTAACAACACCTACCCGAAAGGCGGAATTTCTGATTGTATTTGGATAAATTGTATTTATTTTATAGTTTTACATCTTATTACAATTGCTGCTACTGTCCCGCCCTTCGGGTAGTTGCAGACCGTTAGCACCAATTTAATGATGATACCCAAAATTAAAGAAAATATTGAAAATTACAGCTCGAAATTGACTAAAATACTAAATCAAGAAGTAGAACTAGGTAATGAAATTATAGAAACTTCAAAAGGTTGGCCAGACGAAAAGACTATAATTATTTTTCTCAAAAAGCCATTTATTGCTGAATATAGAATAGAAAATGTTGAATACAGGAATGTGGATGACCCGCATTATTGGAAAGCAGAATATGTTGACAATTCAACAAAACATGTTTTAGCTTGTAAATTTTGAAAAAAATTAGACCATGAAAAAAGACTTTGACTTTTTCAAAACAACAATGCCCGACATTAGAAAAGCAGACTTCTATTTGGGTTGTTTAGACGGATCTGTATTTATTGACTTCAATTTAACGACTGACAACTTAATAAATTTATGCAGAATTTCGTTCGATGGCTATGGTTGTTGTAATCTTGACAATAATGTTAAATGTTTAGACAAAGTATTATCAAAAGACTTCATTTTTCAAATTAACAAGGACAATATTGAACAAGAAAAAATGACCAAAATAGTTTTAGAAGTAATTCATTTGAATAAAGACAACGTTTGGACAGACGCACATGAAGAATATAATTTAATTGAAAACAATGATAAAAACTGGTGCTAACAACACCTACCCGAAAGGCTCATGTTTCTTATAGTGTTTGGATAAATTGTATTTATTTTATAGTTTTACATCTTATTACAATTGCTGCTCCTGTCCCGCCCTTCGGGTAGTTGCAGACCGTTATAGGGCATTTTAAAAAGACGAGAAAGTGCAGACAAAAAAACATACAGCTTGGAAGAAAAACAGAAAATTCGGAGAAGTAATGGGTGGACGAAAAAGACCAAAACTTGCCGACAACATTTTTATTAGACAACATAACTTAATTGCTCCAATCGAAGGACAAGAAACCCCAATTTTCATTATTGACAACCCTTCACGTGACTTTTATTTCCCTGTTACAGTTAACGAAGTAAAAGAAATTCTTAGCCGTCTTCCCAAAGACCACACAGACCACTTGACTCACGTTTGGTTTCAAAAAATCAAAAAGACTGACTATTTGGACGGTAAGACTTTTCAAGGTTCATTTATTTGCGGAAGCGGAGTTTATTTGATTGTTCTTAATCCATTTCCGACAGACAACAAAATGAGATTAGGAAAGAACAAACCATTAAAGAAAGTTTTAAACTATTATAAAGATTATAAGACAGAATTGAATGAAGACGAAAAGGGTTGGTATTTAAAATGGACTGAAGAAAAGATAAAACAATATTACTTAGAGAACTTATTACTTCACGAAATTGGACATTCAATCGACAGTTTTTATAAACGATATTGGAGCAAGGCGACTGAACAAAAAAGTGAAAATTGGGCAGACAATTATGTGGCAGTTTGGGCAAACCATGTAAGGGAAAAACACGAACCAATTGAGAAAAACGCCCTATAACAACACCTACCCGAAAGGCTCATGTTTCTGATTGTATTTGGATAAATTGTATTTATTTTATAGTTTTACATCTTATTACAATTGCTGCTCATGTCCCGCCCTTCGGGTAGGTGCAGACCGTTATGCGTCACCCTATGAGAGACACTACAAACATTCAACATTCAGACAAAATGCAATACGAAATAGACTTACAATCCGAACACAAAAACCTCTTTCTTGAAGCGAGAGAATTTTTACTTTCATTTGACGGAATTGAAGAAACCAAAAAGGAAAGAATTACAACTTATTCCGACAAAAATGGTGGAATTTGCCATATGAGAACAATGCCATATGGAATTGATTTTGGTTTTCTGAAAGGTGCAAAAATGAAAGACAATCTCGGACTTTTGACAGGTGATGGAAAAGCAATTAGAGTTTTACCATTAAAAGAAATGAACAAGGAAGCTGTTAAATATTACATTGAGCAAGCGATAGAAATTAACGCAAAGAAATAGAAATGACTTTTAAGCAAATTATTTCGGAGCTTAAAAAGTTAGGCGACAAAGACAAAGTAAATCTTAAAGAAAAAAAGTTTGGAATTATAGCAAACAATTCATTAGGAATTTACTATAACGACTTAAAAGAACTTGCAAAACAAATAGACAAAGACAATCAATTAGCAATTAAACTTTTTGACAGCGGAATTTACGAAGCAAGAATTTTATGTAGCAAACTATACAATATAAACGACTTGACAGAAAACCTAATGGAAAAATGGGTAACGACTTTTGAGAATTGGGAAATTTGCGACACCTTTTGTATGGGACTTTTTGCCAAAAGTAAATTTGCCATTTCAAAAGCAATTGAATGGACAGACAGAGAAAATGAATTTGAAAAAAGAGCAGGTTTTACAATTATTGCAGCTTATTGTATGGCAGACAAAAAAGCGAACAATGAAACATTTGAACAATTTTTGCCAATCATAAACAGACATTCAACAGACGACAGAATTTATGTAAAGAAAGCTGTTAATTGGGCATTGAGAAACATAGGAAAACGAAACAAAGATTTGAACAAAAAAGCAATTAAAGTAGCAAATGACTTAATCAAACTTGACAACAAAACTGCAACTTGGATAGCAAAAGACGCATTGAAAGAATTACAAGGTGAAACAGTGAACATACTTGACTACCCAAGAGAAATTTATAGAACAGAACAAAAACAAATAAGGGCGAACGCATAACATGGGTAACTGTTGCACAACCATCCAAAAAATAAAATAAAATAGAAAATTTGGAAAAAGTTGAGTTAAATAGAAGCTA
>CAYVDH010000235.1:0-4479 GCA_964450355.1 uncultured Flavobacteriaceae bacterium | reverse complement strand
GAATCATTTGATAAGAATTATAAAAATTTTACTTGATAAAATCTGTTTATCAAGACATAAAATCGCAATATTATTTACATTTATATTCTTTAATTTAAAAGATGGGTATTCACAAGTAAAAATTGGTGATAACCCAAGTACAATAAATGGTGCAAGTCTTTTAGAATTAGAAAGCATTAATAAAGGCGTGCTGTTTCCAAGAATGAATACAACACAAATGAATTCAATCACTGCTATTTTGGGTCTTACAATTTACAATACAGACAGTGGATGTCTTTGTAATTTTAATGGAACAAGTTGGATCAATTTATGTAAATCAAATGCAATTGATTCTTCTACAAATTGGCGTATCAATGGGAATAACAACACCAGCAGTTCATCCAATTTTATTGGAACAACCAACAATCAAGCCTTAAAAATTAAGACCAATAACATTCAAAGTGGATTAATTGATCATATCAATTTAAATTATTTTATCGGACAAAATGCAGGATTCAAAACAACTAGCAACAATAATATAGCCATTGGTGACAGTAGTTTATTTTCAAATACTTCAGGAATTTATAATTTAGCTATTGGAAATAATGCATTAGTTAAAAGTACAACTAGTTCATATAATACAGCTATAGGTCACAAAAGTTTATATAAGAATAGGAGTAATTATAATAGTTCAGTGGGTTATGAAAATTTATTTAATAATACCTCTGGTTACAGTAATACTTCATTAGGAGCTTATGGCTTAAGAAACAACACTACAGGCTCTAGAAATACTGCCATTGGTGCTTTAAGCTTATATATTAACACAACTGGGGCGGACAATACAGCAACGGGCCATTATAGTCTATACAATAATACTACTGGCAATAAAAATACTGCCAATGGTAAAAATGCTTTATACAACAATAAAATTGGCGAGAATAATACTGCTATTGGTTTTCAAAGTTTAAATTCCAATGACACAGGTAACAATAATACTGCTGTAGGTTCTGAAAGTTTAAATGACAATAGTTCCGGATCAGAAAATTGTGCATTTGGAACTTTAAGTTTATCAAACAATATAACTGGAGACAATAATGTGGCAATTGGATATAGCTCATTGTATCTAAACACAACTGGAAATAGTAATCATGCCATTGGCCATAGAAGTTTGCGTTCAAATTCAACTGGTGAAAATAACATTTCTATAGGCTATGATTGTATGTTTAATAATACAACTGGGTCATCAAATATTGCCATTGGAAATTCAAGTTTAATTAATAACACTACTGCCTACCGAAATATTGCAATAGGCAATGGTTCATTATATTATAATACAACAGGTAATGATAATATTGCATTAGGACATTTTGCTTTAGATAGCAATACCATCGGAAACAACAATATTGCTATAGGAGGATCTGCTTTATTTTCTAACACCATAGGGACTAACAATACTGCATTAGGTAATGGTTCACTGTTTCAAAATTCAGTTGGCAACTACAATGTTGCTATAGGCGATGGGGCATTACAATATAATACTTATGGAACCTACAATGTAGGAATTGGTTACCAAGCTTTACAATACAATGATATATCTTCTTACAATTCTGCTCTTGGTTATCTTGCATTAAATAACAATTATTCAGGTGAAGAAAATTCTGCTTTTGGATCTGAATCATTATTCTCCAATTCAAGTGGTTATAAAAATTCGGCTTTGGGTAGACTTAGTTTATCTTCAGTAACAGCGGGATTTGGCAATGTTGGTGTAGGCAATAATAGTGGCGAAAATATAACAAGTGGATACTATAATACCAGATTAGGTTACAATGCAACAAGCACAAGTGAGTCATCTTGGATCAATACTGCAATGATTGGATACTCTCCATTAGACCCAGGTGGAAGCAATGTTTACCGTATAGGTAATAGTAGCGTTACAGGTATTGGTGGTCAGGTTGGTTGGACAACAGTAAGCGACAAACGAATAAAAGACAGTGTGTTAAACAATATTCCTGGGTTAAACTTTATCATGAAATTAAATCCTGTATCTTATCAATACAACATCAATAAGCAAAATCAATTAATGAACACTACTCAAATAGGTGAATGGAATGGAAAATACGAAATTGAAAAAATGAGGTTTAGCGGATTTTTAGCTCAAGATGTGGACAGTATTGCTAAGAGCATTGGTTATGATTTTAGTGGTGTAGAAAAACCTAAAGCCTTGGGTGGATTATATGGCATCAGGTATGCAGAATTTGTTGTACCCATAATAAAAGCCATTCAAGAGCAACAAACTTTATTAGATTCATCAAATCAAATTTGTATTCAACAAAACCGCATCATTCAAAACCAACAACAACAAATCAATAATCTTCAAAAGCAAATTGAAATGCTTATGATTAAAACTGAAGAATTGAAAGCAGTTATTGAAATTAAAGAATAAGTAATAATTTAAATGTGAAACCTAATTTCATTATTAGATAATTTCTATACAACCTCTCTCCTACTACAAATTGAGTATTTTATTTTCTTATTTATAAAAACTTCTTTGTAGTATGAAAACAAAACTACAGCTAATCCTTTTTTTAACTTTCATTGGCAATTCATTGAAAGCACAAAAATTCACCGAATTAACTTCTGGTTTAAAGGCTGGAATTAGCCCAAAAGAAATGACATGTTTAAATAATAAAATCATTTTTAGTGCCTCTACTGCGGCAGATGGCAATGAACTTTGGATAAGTGATGGAACAAAAGCAGGAACCAAAATGCTTATAGATATTTATCCTGATTCCATTAATATCAACCCAAATTCTAGCTCACCTGCTGGTTTTACAGAGTTTAACAATAAATTGTATTTTGTAGCAAGCGATGCTGAATCGAGAAATTCTTTATGGGAAACTGATGGTACAGAAGCTGGAACAAAAAAAATACTTAAAAAGAATATAGATGCCAGAAACATGCCCATGACAATGCTAAATGGTAAATTTTTATTTAAAATTGATTCAGCAGGTTTGGGCACAGAATTATTTTCATTTGACCCTATTGCAAATAACTTAATTTTATTGAAAGATATTTACCCAGGTAGTTCATCAGGTTTTAATTCATCTTTTCTTGGCATATTTACTGTTGTTGGAAACAAAGCTTTCTTTGGAGCAACATCTGGCATAGATGGTGCAGAATTATTTGTTACCGATGGCACTCCATCAGGTACCTTTTTGGTAAAGGACATTAATTCTGGAAATAAAGATGCTTGGCCATTTCCTTTTGGAATATTGAATAATAAACTATTGTTTTCTGCTTATTCAAATAATGCTGCAGATGCCACACTTTGGGTTACAGATGGAACTGAATCTGGGACATCAGAAATTAGCAAAATGAAAGTTCAAAAAAGTAATTTTCCTACATCACCAGTAAATTACAAAGGCAAACTTTTTTTTCAAGGTTACGATACTATTGGCAATTGGGAATTATGGCAAACAGATGGAACTACTAGTGGAACAGTAGAATTTATGAATATAAGACCTGATCCTGATCGTCAATATGAATTTCTTGACCCCTCTCATCCTCAAAATTTAACAGTTTTTAATGATAAATTATATTTTTCTGCCTATGATGGAAAAAATCGTTTGTTATGGCAATCGGATGGTACAAAATTTGGAACTTATAAGGTTAAGAAAGATTATTCAACATTTAAAAACTTAAATTCTCCTTCAAACTTCTATCAATACAATGGATATTTATATTTTATTGCTGAATGTGATTCTTTTGGCACAGCTTTATGTAATTTTAATGTTACAGATTCAAACAGTTTTAAAACTTTAACACCTGATTCAGCCAAACGTTACAACCCGTTTTTCAAATTTGATTATGATTTATGGCGAAGGTTTACTAGCTGTAATGGTGATTTGTATTTAGTAGGCAATTATAATTTTAACAGCTATAATCTTTGGAAAGTTTCAAATTTACCAACAGATATTCAAATCATTGAAACTAAAAATACTTTTAAAATCTATCCTAATCCAAGTGCAGGAAATTTTAAAATTAAAAGTGATGATATCCTTGGAAATATATTGGTTTACAATTCTATGGGGCAAGTAATTCATCAAACAAAAACTATCGATTCAGAAATAGAGATAAGTATTGACAAAGCTGGTATTTATTTTGTTCAAATCAATGATGGCAACAAAACACAAACCATGAAAGTTCTTGTTCAGAATTAATCGAAAATACAATCTGCTATAATCAATCTATGAAGTTTTCATCATTTTCAACTTCTTAGAAATTAAGAAATAGAGTCATTGTCTAAAAAACATCCACCCTTACAATACATCTTCCATCTTAATAAATTACAAGTATGAATTTCCCTTTTATTGCATTGAATTACAATGTGAATTTGAGTTAATTTCAATCATCAAGAATCAATTTGTTAAAAAAAATAAGCGTAAAAGACATTTAAAATTAAAAAAAAGATTTATAATTGTTTTTTTAAATTTATAAAAT
>CAYVDH010000234.1:0-4485 GCA_964450355.1 uncultured Flavobacteriaceae bacterium | reverse complement strand
TTTATTTTTTATTAAATGGAGTATATATGCTCAAATAGACAATGAAATTGATCTAAATATTCAAAATTATAATATTCAAAATGGATTGCCGTCAAATAATGTGAATTTTGTTTTTCAAGATTACAAAGGTTTTATTTGGATTGGAACATACACTGGATTAAGTAAATTTAATGGCTATCAATTTTTGAATTTTAACCCAAATCCAACTATTCCAAATTCAATTAAAGTAGGACATTATATTACTTATATAAAGGAATCAGATTCAATTTATTTATTAACTACTAAATTAGATGGGATTATTAAATTAAATGTTGAGAAAAATTCATTATCAAGGATAAAAAATTCACCACCTTCACCTAAAAACATCACTAAGGATTTAGATGGCACATATTGGATAGGTACCCTTGCTGATGGATTTTATCATTATTTCCCAAAATTCCAAAAATTTGAACACATAACTTTAAAACCCTTGACTAAAGATTTTAATAACAATTGGGACAATAATACTATAAATGAAATTTGTATTGATAACACCAATGATAGTATTCTTTGGCTTGGGTGTAGAAATGGCTTGTATTCTTACAATAAATTTACTAAGAAATTTAAACTGTTTAAAGCTGAGCATCCATTAAGTATGCATCAATTTGCATTGAATCAAATAACTTCATTAACACAGGAAAAAAATGGAACTATATGGGCAGGTAAGTTTTTTGGAGGAATTGGTAGATTAGACAAAAATACGGGTAAATGGGAGCACTTTTTTTATGATCCTGAAGCCTTTAAATTAAAGGTTTTAAACAATAACATTGTTGATAATTTAAAATGGATTAATGCTAGCATACTTTCAATTTCAACAAATGATGGGCCTATGCATTTTAATATTTCCAATAAAAAATTTACCAAATTAAAACTGCTAAACAGAGACAATAAAGTAATTGGTGATGTTATAGATTACTTTACAGACAAAGATGGTAACCAATGGTTTTCTAATATCAATCAAAATGGAGTGTCGTTTGCAAGTCAACAATTTAATTCAACACGAAAAATTAATTTTCCCAAACAGAATTTTAATTCAGATTATTATGCCTCTTTTGTCATGGATATGTTTTGGAGTAAAAAACATCAGTCTTATTTTCTAGCAAATTCAAATCATGATGGATTGTTGATTTACGATAAAAATTTTGAACTATTAAAACAAGTTCAAATACCTGCAAATTGGGAAGACAAAGAGCCTTTTCCAATTTCAATTGGTGAAGATGATGAAGGGAATATATGGATAAATGACATCACAAATCAACTCATGTTTTACAATCATCATAAAGTAGTGAATTATCAACATCATGATTTTAAATATTGTTATGAAATTATTAGAGGAATGAAAAATGATTTGTTATTTAATACCGAAAAAGGGTTGTATAAATATACAAATAAAAAGTGGCTAAACATATTAAATGCTAAAGAAAATCGAATTTTTTCAAATGTATTCGATGATAAAATTTATTTTATTGATTATTTGTTTTTATATGTTTTTGACTTTAAAAAAAATACAACAGAAAAATTAATTGAATTGCCCAAATTTGCTGTAGAAAGTGGCAATTATATTCATGGTATTTTCAGAGATAGTAAGGGTGAATTATGGATTCCAATTGAGTTTGGAGGGGTTTATAATTTAGATATAAAAGAAAAAAAATTGAAACTTTTTGGTTTTAATGAAGGTTTGACAAATAATACTGTTAGACAAGTTAATGAAGATAAAGGAGGTAAAATATTTGTTCTTTGTAATGGAGGTTTGTTTTATTATAATTCTTTAAAAAACAGATTCATTGATTTTGATAACTTAAGTCATCAAAAAGTAAACGATTGGTATGAACATTGTTTGTTTTTTACAGAAAAAGATGAACTTTTAGTATCGAAGGAGAATTCTTTTTTTGTCATTAATAAAAATGTTGTTTTAAATGAAAACAAGAGAACTCCAATCATAACAGATATTTATAGTCAAGAAAATCATTTTGTCAATGGATTTGAAAATGTAATAATTCCAAATCATCAAAATGATGTTAAAATTTTTTTTAGCAATTTTGACTATTCAAATCCCCGAGAAGTGCTTTATGAATATCAATTAAGTGGATTGACAAACAATTGGATTAAAATTGAAAAAGGATTAAATCATGTAAGTTTTGTGAATTTAAAAGAGGGTAATTACACTTTTAAAGTTCGTTTAGTTGGTGAAACTAAATTCATGTTATGCAATTTTAATATACAAAATATTTGGTATAAAAGTAAATTGTTTTATCTTGTATTTGGGGTCTTCTTAATTGTTTTAATACTGATAAGTTTCGTTTTTTTTGTTAGAAAAAATAACAAAGAAAAAGAACTTCAAAAGAGAATAGCTGAATTGAAACTTATTTCTTTACAATCACAATTGAACCCTCATTTTTTATTCAATTGCCTAACTTCTATTTCAGGACTAATAAAAACCAAAGAATACTTAAAATCCGAAATTATATTAAACGATTTTGCTAAATTAATGAGAGCTATACTGTCTAATTCTGACAAAGATTTAATTACTTTAGATGATGAAATTAAAATCAGTAAATTGTATTTAGATATCGAAAAAATAAGAAAAAATAATGTATTTAATTATGAATTTAGGTTGAATATAAAGAATGATAAGGTTTACCAAGTTCCTCCACTGATTTTACAACCTTTTTTAGAAAACAGCATAAAGCATGGATTTGTATTGAAAACGAGTGAAGATTTAGGCGAAATAATGATTGATATTTACCAAGAAAATGACTGTTTGAAGATTTTAATCATTGATAATGGTGTTGGGATTGTTGATACTAAAAATGAAAATGCATTTAATGATCATCAATCTTTAGGTATTAAAATTCAAATTGAAAGATTGGAACAATATGCATCTACACATCATTTGGAAATTAAAGTAAATACTACTTTTACTAAAAATAAAGGTGCGATTATTGAAATTACTTTGTTTCAATAAATCATGCTAAATATTGACTCAATCATGTTAAATGTTCATTGAGTTATATAATTGTAATTAATGATTTTAAGTTTGTAATTAAATTTAATACATCAAACAATGAAAAAGCTATTTACTTTTTCTTTTTTTTTAATGGCGACAATGTTAGCTTGCAAAAAAGAAGATCTTAACACATCTACTTCAAATCCTAAATCCATAGAGGTAAATTCAGATATCAATTCACCAACTGTATGGAAAAATGTAATTGATGACCCGAATTTACCCGATTATATCATCAAAAAATCTCAATTGCAAGTCAATGACCAATTAACTATTGAACCAGGTGTTGTAGTAGCCTTTGAAGCGGATGGAATGATGAGAATGCCTATTACATCTAAAGGCTTTATTCTAGGGAAGGGAACTGCAGCTAATCCCATCAAATTTACTGGAGTGGTAAAAACCCCAGGGTCATGGAGAGGGATTTTAATTTTAAACCCTGACGATAGAAATGAGTTTGATTATTGCATTTTTGAATATGGCGGTGGTGCTGTCATGCAAACATTTGTACCACTTTGCAACTTGGCAATTTTTACTCAAAGTGCAGTTAGTGGTAAACTTAGATTAACCAATTCAATTATTCGAAATGGAGCGGGATATGGTTATTTTGTTGGTGAAAAAGCAATAATCAATACTTTCTCAAATAATACTTTTTCAAATAATGTTAATGCAAGCGTTCAAACCACACCATCTCAAGTCTCAAAACTAGATAATCTATCGGTTTACAACACTGATAATGGCGCAAAATTAGTCGAAATATCTGGAGATGATTTGAATGAATTGACCGAGCAAACCTGGAAAAATTTAGGCACAGGTGTATTTTATAGAGTTATTGGAGATATTAATATTTTATCAGGATTAAAAATAGAAGAAGGTTCCTCATTTGAAATGGCAACTAATGTTATGATGAGAGTAAAATTTTTATCTGGGTATATAATAGCCAAAGGGTCTGCTCAAAAAATGATTAATTTTCAAGGTGTTGTTAATAATAAAGGGACCTGGAAAGGCATTCTATTCAATTCGTCAGATACCAGAAATGAAATGAGTTTTTGTGTTGTTTCTAATGGTGGCGGGCAAAGCATGTTTTCAGGACTTAGTGCTGCAAACATTGGTTTGATAACCCAATCTGGTAATATTGGAAAAGTAACCATAAGCAATTGTACTATTCAGAACAGTGCTGGCTGTGGAATATCAAAAGATGCATCCAGCATACTAACCGAATCAGGAAATACGCATATAGGAAATACTGGAAATAACATTTGTCAATAATAAAACATATATTCAAATCAACATGAAAAATATGAAATTTTGGATATGATGGGGTCTATAATTCAATTTGGGAATCTAAATTTAGGAAAAAATATGATTAATTTGTCTTTAATACCAAATGGTATTTATTATTTTAATAATCAATAATCAAAGTCGCAAAATAATTAAAAATTAAT